>CBAAAH010000053.1:7110-11317 GCA_964658865.1 uncultured Granulicella sp. | reverse complement strand
ATGTTGTGATCTCTTCGGAATACTCGATGATGTCGATCTTTTCGCCGCGCAGCTCGCGAATGATCGACTGCACACGCATGCCCTTCATGCCGACGCATGCGCCGACGGGATCGACGTCCTTGTCGCGTGACACGACCGCGATCTTGGTACGTTCTCCGGCTTCGCGTGCGATCGCGCGGATGCTGACCGTACCGTCGTAGATTTCCGGGACTTCAGATTGAAACAGTGTCTGGACTAGTGACGGCGCGGCACGGCTGACGATCACCTGCGGCCCCTTGGCGGCCCGATCCACCCGAACGAGGGCCACGCGGATACGCTCACCGACGCTGAACTGCTCCAGACGGCTCTGCTCGCGCTTGGGCATGCGCGCTTCGGCCTTGCCCAGGTCGAAGATGACGTCCATCGGCTCGATGCGCTTGACGGTGGCATTGATAATCTCGCCGACACGATGCGCGTATTCGTTGAAGACGGTGTCGCGCTCCGCCGCGCGCACCTTCTGAAAGATGACCTGCTTGGCCATCTGCGCGGCGATGCGGCCCAGCGGTGTGGTGTCTTTATAGAAACGCAGCTCGGAACCCAGCTCGACTTCGCCGGCCATTTCCTTCGCTTCGTCCAGCGTCAGGTGGTTGTCCGGATCCAGCGGCTCTTCCTCGGTCGGTTCCACGACGGTCTTGTACTCATACGCGCGAATTTCGCCGGTTTCCTTGTCGAATTCGCCGCGCATGTTGGTCGGGGTCTTGTAAAACTTGCGCGTTGCCAGCGCAATTGCGTCTTCCACCGCGCCGACCACGATCTCCGGATCGATGCCCTTGTCGCGGCTCATCGTTTCAATTGCCTGGTACAGTGCACTTGCCATTTGCTACTCCTGCCTTTTGCGGCGTCGCCGCATCTGCTTGATCCCTAAAACGTATCCCGCATATTCGCGGTCCTAAATCTCGGCGATCAGGTGCGCCTTATCGATGTCTTTGAGCGGAAGGTCGACCGTCTCCGGTGCGGCTTCCGCGTCCTTCTTTTTGCGTCCCTTGGCCTTCATGGCGCTCAGGTCGAGCGTGACGATGCCGTTGGCGAAAGTCATGCGACCTTCAACTTTTTTGGACCCATGCACGGCCTGAAAGGTTTTGACCTCGACCAGAAATCCGGAGAAGCGTTCGTAGTCCGCCACGGTAAAGAGGTTGCGCTCGATTCCGGGGGACGAAACCTCCAGCGTGTACTCCGCCGTACCTGGGATCAGTTCTTCCACATCGAGCACGGTACCGAAATCCTGTGCGAAAGCGGCGCAGTCCTCGTGCGTGACGCCGCTTAATGCCTCAACCGGCACGCCACTGGGCAGGCCGGTGGTGTCTTCCGCGGCGCGTTTTTTCAGCTCCTCGCGACCGGCGGCATCTTTTTCGATAAAGATGCGCAGTGCCCGCGTTTTACCGGCACCGGAGAAGTCGGCTTCGACGATTTCCAGCCCATGGCGAGCGGCGATCCGATCCGCCAGAGCCCGCACTGCATCCATTGCGACTGCCATCGGTCTTCTGCCCTGCCTTTTCTCCAGAAATCGGCGCAAAGAAAAGGCGGGCTCTCGCCCACCCAGTCGCTTCATCCACCGCCTTCAATGCAGGCGGAACGGGGAAGAACTTTGCTCACGAGATCAGTCTACGCCGCAAGGACGGTGCACCGCAAGGCTCATTGCGCGTTGCGGCCCTTGTTCCCCGGTGCCCGTCTGACTACACTAAAGCTCAGACTTTTCCGGATCGGTCTCGTCCCATATACAGACCCCGAACAGACCGTAGCCGGTGGCCCCAGGGCCCATGCTGCGGGGAGGATTTTCTTGCGTCGCGTCATCACCCTCGTAGCTCTACTCTTTTTTGCGGTCCCCTTCGGCATCAGCCTGGCAGGCTGTGGCAGTTCCACCTCCGCGGCGGGCCAGTATTGCACCGGCTCCAGCGGACCGCGTGTGGGACAGGTGCAGACCGTCACCCTTACGCCACAGGTCGGCGACATCAGCCTAAGCTACGGCCAAAGCACATCGATCACCGCACCCACCGCGACCGATTGCAAGGGCAGCTCCGTCACCATCAGCTCCGTCACCTACTCCACCGGCGATGCTGCGACCAACGGCATTCTGGATGTGACGCCGACCGGCGATCTTTGCGCGGGCACGTGGAACCGCAACTCCGCCGGCTCGATCGCCAACTACAGCACCTGCACGCCGAACAACAAGACCGGCGTCGCCTATGTAACTGCGACTGCGGCGGGCGTGGGCAGTAACCAGGTTGTGGTGTACGTGCACCCCATCGTGACCGACATCGAACTCGGCCTGCCATCCACGGATTGCGTGAACGATCCGGCGACGAACTGCCAGCAGTATGCCAGCATTTCGGTCCCGGTGAATACCTCGGTCGCGGCTTACTCGCCGAACGACTGCGTCTCCTTTGGGCAGAATGCGCGCCTGGTCGCGCGATTCTATGACGGCCCGGCAAGCGTTGCCGCCAATAACATCACCTACTCCGCGGGACACGCCACGTTCGCGCCGCTTACCTCCGGCATCGTCACGGTCAATAGCGACAATAGCGGTGTCTTTACCGCATCCGCACCTGGGTCCACCATTGTGACCGCTTCGATTGGACCGACAAGCGGCAGGACAACGTCCAATGCCGGCATCGTCTCCGTCTGCCCGCCGAAGACCATTACGATCAGCACGTTGAACGCGGTCAATAACAAGGTATCCGTCAATGTAGGCAGCACCGAATCCATTACGGCGAACGTGGTCGATACCAAGGGCGCGGTCATTACCGGGCTGAGCCTGACGTATGAATCGACCCAGCCCGTGACGACGCCCGCATCCTCCAGCGGCATCGTTCCCGTGTTCGCCGGCGGTGCCGCGGTTACGGCGTTCTGCCTTCCGCCCACGTGCAATCCCGCGCCGCTGGCTTATATCGGCCGCTACCCCAACAACACGCCCTCCGGCAACGGTAAACCCATCAGTTCTAACAACATCGCGGTCACCACGCCAGGCACCAGCAGTTCTTTGATCTGGGTTGCCAGCACGGACTCGCTGTACCTGCTGCCGCTCGACCTGACGACCGGTACCGTTCCCGCGCCGACCCGCCTGCCGCTGCAGCCCAACAGCATGGTCCTGACGCAGAACGGGGCCACCATCTACCTGGGCTCGGCGCAGGGAATTATGACGTTCACGACGTCGTCCAACAGCGTCACCAGCACGAACACTTCGATTCAAGGCCCCGTGCTTGCCGCGTCTCCGGACAGCACAGAACTGGTTGTGACCGATCCGAACCGGAAAACGGTTTCGATTTACTCGCCGGGAAATGGCACCGTGGTCAGTTCGTTTGCGGGCGTAGGCACACGTGCGGCATTCACGCCGGATGGGCTCAGCGCCTATGTCACGACAGCGGATAACCACCTGCTGGTCTACTCGCCTTCCACGAGCTGGCACCAGTACGATCTATCGGCCGACGGAGCGGTGAACGATGTAGTCGCCGCGATTCCCGCAGTGGGTGCATTCGTCGGCACCGCAACCGCGGTGAACGGCCGCTCCTATTGCCCCAACACGACCTCGACGGTCACGGACTACTATCCTCAGGCATCGAACACGATCGTCTCCGCCGCCGTCGCAGACCGCCTGGCGGCGACGAATGATGGAATCCACCTGCTCGATGTGCGTCTTGCCACAGCCAACAGTGCGCCGGTCGTCAATGACCTGCTGCTTGGCGGCGGAGCGGGACTTCCCCTGCAGGAATGCCCGGAGGATGGGTCCACGCCGGCGTTCACCACGGCCGTGAACACCACCGTCACGGGCCTAACGGCCGGCACCGTGACCGGCCTTTACTCGGCAACGGACTCGTCCCTCGCCGTCATTACAAATACGGCAGCAACGGGTGCCCCAACGACCGGAGCAAAGCTGGCAGTGTATCAGCCATCCACCACCGGTGCGGGTTCCGTCAGCACGGTCACGCTGGCGAATGGTGCCACCGCGGCGGTTGCCGGAGCCATCTCCACAGATAGCCGCTTTTTTTACGCCGGCACAAGTGGCGATAACCTGCTGCACTACATCACGCTCGGCACCCTGACGGATACGGCGCAGATCAACCCGAACCTGCCCAGCATCAGCACGCCGACCACAACCGCGCAGCCGAACCTCATCGTGCTGCGGCCACGCACAGCGTTGGTTGCCGGGCAGTAACGGCCCCTCAACGCAACA
>CBAAAH010000053.1:0-7100 GCA_964658865.1 uncultured Granulicella sp. | reverse complement strand
TTCTTTTGTTGCATGCCGGTCGCATGCTATTTCAGTCGTTCCGCCAACACTGCCCGGCCTATGGCATCCAGGACACCGTTCAGGAACGTGAGGCTCTCCGGCGCGGCGTACCGTCGTGCAATCTCCAGCGCCTCATTGATGACGATGGGATGCGGCGTCGTCTTGAATCCCAGCATCTCGGCCACGGCCATGCGTAACAAATTGCGATCGACGGCAGCCATGCGGGAAAGCCGCCAATTCTGCGCGTGTTTTTCGATCAGGTCGTCGACCTCGTCCGAACGCTCCGTCGCGATGCGAAACAGGTCTTCCGCAAACTCACGCGTATCGCCCTCCACGGTGGCGTTGCCGTTGTCGTCGTCGCGGCTCTTCCAGAACAGGCGGCGCACCTCCAACGGCTGCTGCTTGCCCATATCGGCCTGGTATAGCATCTGCATCGCCAGCTCGCGACTCTTTCGTCGTTCTCCCATTGCGTCCTAAACCTTAATCTCTCTGCGCTTTCACGCCTTGCTTACAGACCTGCATCTTCCACCAGCGCATCGGCCATCGCGGCAGCCGGCGTCGCGGCGACACCCGGTTGGGAAAGCGCACCCTCTGCCGATAATGCCTCCGTTACCTCGCGTGCCGCGAAAACGCCGCTGCCCGCATGGTGGTCGGCGACCCCCAGCTTCTGCGCGATACTGACCATCTCGATTGCCGCCATCGCTGCTTCAAATCCTTTGTTGCCGGCTTTCACGCCCGCGCGATCCATCGCCTGCTCCAACGTTTCGCAGGTCAGCACGCCAAACGCGTGGGGCACGCCGGTATCCTGCTGGCTCTGGCCGATGCCGCGCGCCGCTTCGTTGTAAATCGCTTCATAGTGCGCCGTTTCGCCGCGCAACAGGCAGCCCAGGGTAATGACGGCGTCGAACTTGCGCCGGCCGTTCTCATCCCGCAGATCGGCCAGCATGCGTGCGGCATTCGGAATCTCCCATGCACCGGAAACACGCACGATCTCGATGTCTGCGCGCTTTCCACCCGAGCGCAGAATGCCGTCGAGCGAGCCCTGTAGCAGCCGGTCGGTGATGACGGCATTCCAGCGCGCAACCACGATCGCAAAGCGCATGCCGGCGGCGGAAAGATCACCCTCGATCGCCACAGGACGACCCGCAAGCACGTCCTCGCGCTCCCAGAAGCCGAACGACACACCGGCAACGACTGCCTGAAACAGGCGCGACTTCCAGTGCGTCGGCGCAACCTCACCCACCGACGACGAGCCGGAACCAGCCTCGACCCACTGCTTCACGATCGCTTGCACGACATCGATCTGCGTGACTTCAATCAGCAGCTCGGGTACGGAGGGCGGCCGGCCGGTGACGAACTCCATATTGCCTAGCGGCGCCAGAAATGCGGCCCCCTTACCGGCGTCATCGGCCCAGCCCTTGCCCGGCTCAAAGCCCAGTGACGCAAACAACGCACCGGCACGTTCCCATTCCGCGGCAGACTCCACCGGCCGCACCACGGTCAATCCCTTAATCATCTTCTAATTCTACCGGCCTTCTTCCGATCCGAGGCCGCAAGGGCGGCTGCGCTTGCTATCCTTAACGATGTGCGACTGTTGACTCTTCCCTTTTTCCTGCTGCTTGCTCCCGCGTTGCTGACCGGCTGCAAATCCACACCCGCCGATACTGCCGCCGCGCAGCTGGAACACACGCACCAGGTCGACGCCGCACGGCAGGACCTGCAGCAGATTCCGCCGCCCAGCAAGCACCTGTATCTGAACGTGCAGCGCATGGAAGACTGGCAGAACCCGTGGCTTACCGTGCAGGAAAAGATGATCTCCATCCACGTGCTGCAGGCCGATGCCAACCCGTCGGACTTGGGCAAAGGCACCATGCTGCGCCCACAGGCCGCGCGTGTGCAGGTGCTGAACGTCGATCCCAAAAACATTGCGGAGGCGTTGAACGCCATTCCGCGCGATGCCTGGCCTTATGGCCGCATCATTGCGATTGAAGAGGCACACGACGCACCCGCGGCTGCCCGCCCGGCGCTGCGCCGCAACATTGAAACCGCCATCGATACGCTGAGCAATATCGGCGTGGTGGTGGATGAGTGGGCCGACAACCGGCCCATTGGGAACCGCTAAGTCATTTTATTCTGGGGTATAGGTCTTGATTATTTCCAGGCTTTACGGCTGAGCTGGTTGTTATTAGACGGCGCAAGCGTATAGCGATGATCTTCGGCGCAAGGTGCTGTCAGCCTACGCCGCTGGTAAAAGGCACGCTGCGGGAGTTGGCTGAGTGGTTTGATGTGAGCTATGGCTGGGTGGTGAAGATCTCCGCCTCCTAGGGACGGACTGGCAGCTACAAGCGGGGGCGCAGCGTCGCGCGGCCAGCCGCATCGATGCCGAGCAGATCCGGCGGCTGGTCGAGGCACAGCCGGACATGGTTCTGGGTGGAGTTGCAGCAGAAGGCCGCCGAGCAGGGCGTGCGGGCCAGCACCGTGCACCTGTGGCGCATCCTCGGCAAGCTCGGTCTGCGGCTCAAAAAAGTCACTCCACGCCACCGAGCGCGACACCGAAGAGAACCGCCGCAGGCGCGAAGCCCACCTCGAGGCCCTTGCCTCGATCGCGCCCGAAGACCTGATCTACATGGATGAAAGCGGCGTTTCGAAGCAAATGACCCGGCTTTATGGCCGTGCCCCCAAAAGGCCGGCGCATCCGCGACCGGGTTCCCGGCGGCCACTGGAAGATCCTTACTATCCTGGGTGCCATGGACCACACCGGCATGCTCGCCACCAGGACCGTCGAGTCCGCCACCGATGGCGACGTGTTCCAAGTCTTCCTCGACCACGTGCTGTGCCCGAAGCTGCGCGCCGCCGCAAGTGCCATCCCGCAGCTCGAACATGCCACCACACAAGACGCAAAAGCCTAGATCAGGCTCCCATTCGGGAACTACACCTAAAGGGAAAATGGCCTGGAGGATGCCTTCTCAACATTTTGGGTGATACCGTCACATACTTTGGGGGATATCGCCGCAAGGCCTCTTCTTGGCATGGTTAGGACGACTTACCAGAAGCAACCTATTGAGCTCCTTTGTACAGTTCAGCGTTCTGCTGAACGCAATGGCAGGTTGGATTGTGCCTTGGAGCCGCTACCTTGCAGATCTCATCATCCGTAACCGTAAATGATAGATCGGAAGCATTCTTACCTGGAAGAAGGCACCCATGGCAAACACGCGCGAAAATTGCAATCTCCTTACGACGATTCACCTGCTGGACCGGCCGCCTGTCGCTGGGCATCGAAGCATGGTTCATTTCGTGCTGAGCATGGCTATCCTGGCACTGTGCGCTTTTTCCAGCACCAAGGCGGCTGTCGCTCAGCAGGAGTCTTCAGTCAATGCCCGTTCGGCTGCTGGTGTTGAAAAGCTTCAGCGTCATCGCTACCCAAGTTTTTCCGTCAGCACCAGTCCGGCTGCCATTAGCCTTGTCTCCGGTGGCCCGGCCGTTTCCATGTCGATTCTGGCCACCGCTCACAACGGCTTTTCCTCTACTGTCAAGGGATCTTTTCGGGGTCTGCCATCTGGTGTGACCGTGCAACCCTCTACCCTCACCCTCACCCCCGTAAGCCGCTTCCGGTCACCTTGACGGCCTCTACCAAGGCGCTAGCGACAAAATCCGTTGTCAGGCTGACCGCCAGCTTCGGATGGCTTTATCAAACCTCCACCTTCACCGTTCAGGTGACTCCTGCGCGACCTCCTATTTCTGTAAGTGTCACTCCCAACGCCGCGACGGTTCAACTCTCCAAGACGCAGACATTTACGGCGAATGTTGCAAACGATCTCGACAATCTTGGTGTTACCTGGCAGGTCAACGGCACCGCTGGAGGTAATGCCACGAATGGGAGTATCTCCCCCGCAGGCGTGTACACCGCTCCCAATGCGATGCCCGTGTCATCGCAGGTCACGATCGCAGCGGTCTCGGTTGCGAATTCAACCAAGAGCGCAACTGCCACAATCACTCTGAGCCATCCACCGGTCTCGGTAAGCATCAATCCGGTAAGCGCGTCCGTTCGGCTCGGACAGAAACAGTCATTCACGGCGAATATTGCGAATGATCTTCAAAACCTCGGTGTTACCTGGCAGGTCAATGGAACGACTGGCGGCAACGCTCTTCAAGGTACGATCTCCACCGCAGGCGTTTACACCGCCCCTGTTGCCATGCCCGTTCCCTCGGCCATTACAATCACCGCGATCTCTGTTGCGGACTCAACCAAGAGTGCTACTGCGACAGTGTCCCTTGCTGCCGCGCCGGCCGCCAACAGCAACCTCGACCGCATCGACTTCGGCAACGCCTCTTCAGAGGCCGCGCACAATTTCGATGGTGGAGACAACTCTCCGCAGACAAAAGGTGTGGGTGCTTTCAATCAGACCTATCGCCAACCGCGCCTTGTCGCGTGGCCCAATGCGCCCACAATACCGGCTGAGCAGCTTAAATTCACTCTCGCTGTCGATCCTACCCACCAGAACTACCTGACCGTAAAACTCTTTGGCTCCGACACCCAATTCGGTGTGCTCAAGGTTCTTCAGATCGGTACCATCAATCCAGCTTCGGGCTCGACACCTGCCAGCGTTGCGAGCCCCGCCGGCGAGCTCGACCAGCTCGACAATAACGTATCCAATGGCAGCGCCAATCCTCCTGCCTACGGCATGTTCCACTTCGCCACTGTGGCTATTCCTCAAACATTGACGCAAGGGAAAACCAGCGTCACGCTTACGCTTTATTCCACCGGCTACTTCTACTCAAATGGTGCAGGCAGCAGCGATACCCCGACCCGCCCGGTCTATAGTGCTTTCAGCCACATCAACCCGCTGTTCGTTCCTCCCGCATCCGACGCCAACGGTACGCCAGCGACCGTGCTTGGCTACACGCCGCCAAGCACCATCACAGCCGCCCAGGTTTACACCTGGAAGAAGAACAACCGCATCGAGATATTCGACCCGCCTAACTCGGGCTTTACGGACGGCTTCTTCCATCCCGATGGATACCTTTACGATAATGGCATCTGCCCGCTAGACGACACCACGCCAGGTGTTCCACCCGAAGTCTACGGCCTAAGCGTTGCAGGCCTTTCCTATGGCAATTACCCCATGGTGCTGCAAACGCCCAATGGCGGCGGTGAACCCACGCAAGGGCCCCCAACTTCCTGCATGATCAACCCCGCTGCAGTCGCAGCGATTAACGCCACTTCGAGCCCGGCCGACACGTGGCGTAACATGATCGCCTCGGGTCAAGCAGGCCAGCAGGCGGGCGGCCTTGACGTAGACCTCGGCGTTTATTTTCTGCCGCCCTTAAAAGATCAAAGTGGCAACGTTGTGACAGGTATGGACGACTATCACGATCCCCAGTTGCTCAAGCGCATGGTCGGTGTCCTTGACGGCCTTACCAGGATGCAAGGCTCCGCTGGCAGTTGGGATACCGGTTGCCTGGATAATTCCAATTCATTCCCATCCGCATGGGGAGGCATTACAACCACACCACGCCGGACAGGTGACTGGGCAGGATCGACGGCCCGCCATGACGCAGGATGCATCTCGTTCGATGGCAGCGTGGCGGAATTTACTATTGTCATGCTCCGCCTGCTCAACGACCCATACTCCGGTCCGCTCTTTCAGCAGTTTTTGGCCGCTCCTTTCGATGCCAATCTCAATGGCAATCTGGCACCTCGCGCCTATGCTTACGAAAAAATGCTTGCTTTTTCAAAAGATCAGATGGGGTTCAACCCAACTGTCGCGCCTTACACCAACAATGCCTTCGATAAGGGTGGGTTCACCGAAACGCAGGGTCTGCTCTTTCAGCAGGTAGCTTACTCCGGTCAGGTCGGTTTGCGCGCACTGCTTGCTTTATATCCAAACTCCGATCCGGCTGCGCAGCCGCTGGACTCCTCGCTCATGACATCTATCGTGCAGCAGTTCCTCGGCTTGGAAGACCCCATTGTGCTCAATCCAGTGGGAGTGGACTGGCGCACCATCACCGCCGCAGGCCTGGGCGAAACGTATGGCACACTCTCTTCCGGTTACGACGGTCGCTATGGCAATTACGAAGCACCCGGCACCGCTAACCTCGTCTATCTCAGCCAGTGGGATACTACCCTCACCGCTGCACAGCGTCAGGCTTGGGCAGGCGTCGTGCGCAACTGCATCTCCGCTTACGACCATTTCATGTATCCACAGCAAAGGATCGATAACGGAGCAGCCTACTGGACTTATGCCCCGGAAGACGTTATCAGTTACCGTGTGCCGTATGGTCCGAACGCTGACGGCGGTAGCAACAACTGGTTCGTTCAACTCGCCGCCGCCGACCCGAATGGTCCTATTCAGTCGGCCTATGCCAGACGCGCTTTTTATTTCGGCTCATTGCAAACATACGGCTCCGATGCCATGGGCTTGGGGGTCGGCAGCTACCCGACCGTTGAGACGCTATGGAACTCGATGATCGGCGAGGATCCGGCAACCCTCACCCCGCTTCCCGCAGAGCCCAACCAGCCGGACTTTGCCTGGGCTGACATCGAGAATGGCGCCGTTTCGATTCAATATCAGGGTGAGCGCCTGCTCTTCAACTCCCAATACAATCGGCCTCAAGGAAAGATAAATAATGTGGTGCGTCTCCACTACATAACATCCAACCTTGATCGTGAGGCATCGATCATGATGCCCTATGACTCAACCACCGTCCAGGACGACGGCAATTTGAGTGAGGACGTAAATGGAGCATGGGTCATCCGCTACGGTCGCTATCTCGTCGTGCTGAACCGCGGCCGGAGTGCGTACACCGTTACGCTGCCCTCAGGTATCGGGAACGCAGTAGCCATGCAGAGTAAGAACAAGGTCCCGCTGGGAAGCACTTCTTCCGTCGCGGCAAATAGCTACGAGGTCTTTGTGATACCGCAATAAATCGAGTTTCCCCAGATGTTTCCCAGATGTTAGTCGGCTTCAGGTATGAATTTCACGGGTGTATCGTTCATTCGATCATGACCTTAGCCTGGCGTTATGCCCCAGAGATAGCGGGTAAGAGGTCTGGATTGGGACTAACACTTGGCTATTTGCGCCCCCCCCTCCAAAGGGCCT
>CBAAAH010000052.1:0-11390 GCA_964658865.1 uncultured Granulicella sp. | reverse complement strand
AAAGTGCGGCGATCTCGTTGTAAGGAATGCTGCGGCGGCTGCGGTCATCGCCTTTACCCGGCATGATGCGCACGACAGAAGTCGCCAGCGTTGGACCGGTGCGGCGATCATACAGGTAGCCTTCTACCTGCTCCCCCGAGTGCAACGTGAGCGTCACATCGCCGCGATAGTCGAATGCTTTTTCCAATGCATCGCGGGTCTCGCCTTCAGTTGCAAGCGCCGGAATCCAACCCTCAAGATTTTCTCGTTCGCGCCCCGCGATCACTTCCAGTTCGTCGGGGTTCTGTACCGCAAGCTGCTCAGATTTCAGGTGTTCCTGCTGATCGGTCGCCATGGCTTAATCTCCTGAGACCAGTGAAGCTTCGTGGTTCACGACTTCTGCTTCATGCGACGCCACGCCGGAACCGATCTGCACGAGTTGCGCATGGTTCGAGGCAGGACGCCAGTCGTTCAGCAGCTTCTGCGCCTGATCGTCTTTATAGCTGTCGAAAAAGATGGCTTTTGCCGTCTGCAGCAGCCCCTTCAGCGAACCGAAGGTGTAGTTGACGCCGCTTGCCTCGTAGCCGGAATGCACCATGCAGTTGGCGCAGCGGGGATTGCCGCTCTCTGTGCCGTAGTTCGACCACTCGACGGAATCCATCAATTCCTGGAAGGTGTCGGCGTAGCCATCCTGCAGCAGGTAGCAGGGCTTCTGCCAGCCAAAGATGCTGTACGTCGGCATCCCCCATGGCGTGCAGGTGAGCTCGCGCTTGCCCATCAGAAATTCCAGGAACATGGGTGACGCGTTGAACTGCCACGAGCTTTTGCGGTTCGACAAAATGGAACGGAACAGCTTGCGCGACCGTGCCCGGCCGAGAAAGTGCTTCTGGTCGGGTGCCTTATCGTAGGTGTAACCGGGCGAGAGCATAATCCCCTCAACGCCGGCCTCGGTAAGCTGGTCGAAGTGACGTCGCACGGAGTTCGGATCGGCACCGTCGAACAGTGTCGTATTTGTGGTGACGCGGAAGCCGGCAGCAATCGCGGCGCGCACGCCTTCCATGGCGATGTCGTAGCCACCCTCACGGCACACGCCGAAGTCGTGGTGTTCGCGCTCACCATCGACATGGACGGAGAAGCTCAGGTACTTCGACGGCGTAAACAGGTGCAGCTTTTCTTTTAGCAACAGCGCGTTGGTGCACATGTAGACATACTTTTTGCGCGCGACCAGACCGGCCACAATCTCCGGCATCTTCGGGTGCAGCAGCGGTTCGCCGCCGGGAATGGACACCATCGGCGTATTGCACTCTTCCGCGGCCTTGAAGCATTCCTCTGGGGTAAGCTCTGCCTTCAGGATGTGCGCCGGGTACTGAATCTTGCCGCAACCCGCGCAGGCCAGATTGCAGCGAAACAGTGGCTCCAGCATCATGACGAGCGGATAACGCTTGCGGCCCTTGATCTTCTGGGTGAGGACGTAACTTGCCACCGTCCACATCTGCGAGAGAGGAATTGCCATGCCGTGGGTGCTCCTTGTGCTGTAGTTTCGCTTAGCCGGGCAGCAAACACCAGCGAAACAAAGGGGTTAAACGTTGCGGGAACGGTGCCGAAATTACGCCTCGGCGGCTTCTCTTTCCATGTTGCGCTGGTAGGTACTGAGCGCCAGTAGCGGGAAATATTGCTTATACAGGTGATACCCCAGGTAAAATACACGCGGAAATCCCGTGCCGGTGTAATAGCTTTCACCGTTGCGGCCGGGCACCAATTCGCTCCATGCACCATCTTCAGCCTGATGGTCGATGAGCCACTTCACGCCCTTGGCAACGGAATCGGATCGGGTATCGCCGCCGGCTAAGAGCGCAAGTACCGCCCAGGCCGTCTGCGACGGAGTCGACGGACCGACACCGCGTTGAAGCGGATCGTCATACGTACCGCACGACTCGCCCCAACCACCATCGGTATTTTGAACGGTGCGAACCCATTCCACAGCCTGCTGCACGGCGGGTTCGTGGTTCCAGTACCCCATCGCCTCCAGCCCGCGCAACACGAGAAATGTGCCATACAGGTAATTCACGCCCCATCGGCCAAACCACGAACCGTCGGATTCCTGCTCCTTGAGCACGAACTGGATCGCCTTCTCTACCCGCGAATCGCGCCGGGTGTACCCATATGCCGCCAGCATTTCCAAGATGCGTCCGGTGATGTCGACCGTCGGCGGATCGAGCATGGCATTGTGGTCGGCAAATGGGATGTACTGGAAGATCGTCTTGGTGTTATCTTTGTCGAACGCAGCCCAACCGCCGTTGCGGCACTGCATGGCAAAAATCCAGGCAATCGCACGCTCGCAGGCATCGTGCTGCTGCCGTTCGCGCACTGGATCCACCGCTTTCAGCGCAAGCAGGACTTCCCCGGTATCATCAACATCCGGATAAAACTCATTGTTGAACTCGAAGTACCATCCACCCGGTTCGACATTGCGCACCTTCTCGGCCCAGTCGCCCCGCTGACGCACTTCCTTTGCGATCAACCACTCCGCCGCTTTCAACATGCGCGGATCGTTACGCGCAATGCCGACATCGCCCAGGGTACTCAACACCTGCGCGGTATCCCATACGGGGGAGAAGCAGGGCTGCATGCGGAACGTCGGTGTCGGGTAACCGGGTTCGCCTTCGGGATTGTCGATACCGAGTTTTTCAAACTCGTCCATCGCGCGGATGAGTTGCGGGTCATCCAGCGAGTAGCCGAGATGCCGTAGAGCGACAATGGAATTCAGGATGGCGGGATAAATTGCGCCCAGGCCATCCGACTTCTCAAAGCGGGCCAGCATCCAGTCTTCGGCCTGCTTGAGCGCGCGTTTCCGTAAAGGCCGAATGTGAATGCGCTCGGCATAATGGAAAGCACGATCGACCATCAGAAAAAAATTGCGCCAGGAGACGAGCTTTTTGCGATTCCACCGCAGACGCAGATCGGCATGCTCGCGACCGCCGACGAACAGCTCGTCAATGCTTTGCTCCGCCGGCATCTTCTTGAATGGCTTCTTCGCATACGTGATCGAAAGCGGCACCAGGATGCCGCGGGACCACGAGCTGATCTCGTAGATGTTGAAGTAGAACCAGTTCGGAAAGAGAATGATTTCGGGCGGAATGGCGGGCACGGCATCGTAGTCGTACTGGCCGAAGGCGCACAGGTAGATCTTTGTGAAGGTGTTGCACTCCACAACGCCGCCGTTCGCCAGAATCCAGGTGCGTGCACGCTCCAGGACAGGATGATCCTTGGACCAACCCATCAGCTTCAGCGCATGATAGCTTTTGACACCGTAATTGATATTCGACGGTCCACCCGGATAGAGGCTCCACCCGCCGTCCTCGTTCTGATGCCGCAGAATTTCATTGACGCAGCGCTCCATCCTTCCTGGGTCGCCGGTACCGAGAAGCTTGTGGAGGTAGATGTAATCGGCCTCGAGCATGACATCCGCTTCAAGCTCGCCAACCCAGTATCCCTCGGCATGTTGCTGCGTGAAAAGCCATTCAGTCGAACGCCGGATACCCTCCCGGACCTTCTCAAGGCTAATATCGAGGCGGCCATAGCGCGGCTGCGTCGAAGCCCTGGTGCTGGCCGATTCTGGTTGTGTTCCCTGCATGCCGATTCGATGATCCTTAAAGTGCGCGGTGCGGACATACCGCGACCTGTTAGTAAGACGAACTACCCCGCTAAACGTGCACTTAGGCAGTAGGCCTGGTCTGCGATCCAGGAGCCGAGGCAATGGCCTGAACGATCTCCGGCGGCAGGCCGAAACGAACATTTTCCGGCATCACCTCGACTTCATTCACCGATCCGTACCCACGCTCCTGCAGATAGCTCACAACCTCCTGCACGAGGATCTCAGGCGCGGAGGCTCCCGCGGTTACCGCCACGGAAGATGTACCCTCCAGCCACTCCGGCTGGATGTCCTGCGCCTTGTCAATCAGGTAGCTCTTGGTGCCGAGGTTCATGGAAACTTCCACCAGGCGATTGCTGTTGGAACTGTTGCGCGAACCGACAACCAACACCACATCCGCATTATGTGCGACGTTCTTGACCGCGGTCTGGCGATTTTCTGTGGCGTAACAGATGTCCTGCGCGTGCGGTCCGACGATGTTCGGAAACTTGCGTTTCAGCGCATCGATCATGGATTTCGCTTCGTCCAGCGAAAGCGTCGTCTGCGTCAGGTAGGCGACCTTGTTGGGGTCAGGCACAACCAGCGCATCCACTTCTTCCGGCGTACTGACAACCTGCGTCACATCCGGCGCTTCGCCCTGCGTCCCCTCAACTTCTTCGTGGTCGCGGTGGCCGACGAGTACCAGCGAATAGCCCTGCTTGGCGAATTTGATCGCCTCCACATGCACCTTCGTTACCAGTGGGCAAGTGGCGTCCACCACTTTCAGGCCGCGTTCCTTGGCACGCTCGCGCACGGCTGGAGACACTCCGTGCGCGGAATAAATCACACGCTTGCCCTCAGGTACCTCGTCCAGTTCGTTGACGAAGATTGCACCCTTCTGGCGCAAATCGTCCACCACATAGCTGTTATGCACAATCTCTTTGCGCACATAGATGGGCGCGCCGAACGTGTCCAACGCGATCTTCACAATGTCGACCGCGCGCACGACGCCAGCACAAAAGCCACGCGGCTTGAGCAGGAGAACCTGCTTGGAAGAAGCGGCATCGCCGAGAAGTTCCGGATGGTTTTGGACAGGGTCTAGCGCCAATGTGCTCACCCTCCGAGTATACCGCTTCCTGTGGGGTTGCCTATGCGGCATGGAAAAGGTTTGAGTGCAGGTTGGCACAGACGGCATATCAGAAGAAGCAAAGCCAGCTAAGCCAAGCTAACTGCCGTGCAGTTGCACTCTTACAACCGACGCCGGTGTTTGTTTCGCTTCAAGGCAGATTCAAGCCAGTGGAAGACATGCTGGTTTACCAAAGTATTAAGCGTTTGAGTAATTCACTCAACAAGAAACTCGGGGCCTGCATCGCCGGATGCGGTACCCCGATGACGTTGAATTTTAGAGGTGCCCCTTGCAGGAAGCATGCGGGCAGTCGCAAGCAAGCGTAGCGGTACCGGTCAATGCAGAGGTTTCGCAGGTCTCGGAGCAGTACTTCTTGCCGTCGGTACAGGTGCAGCTACAGAGGTCATGGGCACATTTCTTTGGTTCCGACATGAAATCTCCTATGGGCGCTTAGCCCTACCACTTTGAGAGGCATGGCGTGAAACGCTGGTTGGTTCGCTTATCCCTTTATTTCGCGAGAACATCTCCGTGCTGAAAGTGCGGGCACTTCCGTCTTCGCACCTACTCAGCGACTAGCCTTGAGCATCTGTTCCGCATGCCGCAGGCTGGTTTCGGTTACCGTCGCGCCTGAAAGCATGCGGGCAATCTCGGTGGGCCGGTCTTCTTCAGGCAACTGGCGAATGTCGGTGCGGGTCCGGCCACCTTTTTCCGTCTTGCTGATAAGGAAGTGTTGATTGCCAAAGGCGGCAATCTGTGGCAAGTGCGTGACGCACAAGACCTGCTGATGAGCGGCGAGCGCCTTCAATTTCTGACCCACAGCCTCTGCCGCACGGCCGCCGATGCCGATGTCGATTTCGTCGAAGACAAGTGTGCGCGGAAGGGCAATGCGGCGCTTCTGCTTACTGGTTCCCTCTTCGACCGACACCTTGAGCGCCAGCATGACGCGGGACATTTCACCACCGCTGGCGATCTCTTCCAATGGCTTCATGGGCTCACCAGTATTGGTCGCGATGAGGCATTCCACGTGATCCCAGCCATGCGCTGTCCAGAACTGCTGCTCCTTCTGCGCGGCAACTTCTACCCGGAACTTCACATTCATGGCCAGATCGTTGATCTGCTGTTCGGCCAGTTTCTCCAGTCGGCGCGCCGCAGAGACACGGGCCTCCGTCAGGTCTTGCGCCACACAGGTGTAGATGTGTTCCGTCTCGGCCACGCGCTGACGTGCGGCCGCCAGGGCAGCGTCTCTGTTCTCGATTTCCGCCAGCTTCTCCGCGGCCTGTTCGCCAAATTGGATGACCTCCAGCAGCGTGCGTCCATACTTGCGCTTCAATTTGTCTAGAGCGGCGAGCCGATCTTCGATGATGTCCAGGCGCTCGGGCGAAGCATTGATCGAATCGGCGTAATCGCGGACCGTCGCGGACACATCCTCGACGGCGGCGCGTGCATTCGCAATCTGTGCCGCGGCTTCGACAAACTTCGGATCGTAGCGGGCGAGTTCGTCCAGCGAACGTTGCGCGGCGGTCAGCGTGGTTGCGGCTGCGGCCTCGTTTTCATATAGCTGATCATTCGCGGCCATAGCGGCGGTATAAAGCTTCTCTGCATTGCTCAGAATGCGCTTTTCGGCCTCCAGGTCCTCGTCTTCGGTGTCGGAGGCGATCGCTGCATCGGCGATTTCCGAACGTTGGAAGCTCCACAGATCGACCATGCGCAAGCGCTCCTGCTCATCGACCGAAAGGCGATCCAGGTCTTCGCGTGCCTCTTTCCAAAGCACGTAGGCGGTATGCACGGTCTCCGCAACCTGCTCTTTTTCAAGTTGTTTTTTAGCCAGCAGGCGCTCGCGAATGCGTGCCGCGGCCTCACGGTTCGGCGCGGCCTGGATAAGGCCGGCAAAGCGATCCAGCAGGCCCCGCTGCTGCGCCTGATCAAACGATCCCAGCGTCTCAGACTGCGCGTGCACCAGCGCCAGTTCCGGCGCAAGCTGCCGCAGCACGCCCACGGTCGCCGGCTGATTATTGATGAAGACACGTCCCTTGCCGGCGGTTGAAACCTCGCGTCGCAGCAGGATTTCATTGCCTTCGACGTCGATACCGTTGGTTTCAAGCACGGCTTCCGCACCGGCCGTGGTCTCGAAGACGCAAGACACCACGGCCTTGTCTGCTCCGTGGCGAACCACATCGCTCGCCGCGCGGCCACCCAGCAGCAGCGCCAGTGCGTCGACGAGGATGGATTTACCCGCGCCGGTCTCACCCGTCAGCAGGTTCAGGCCGCCGGCAAAACTGGCGACCGCATGGTCGAGGATGGCGTAATTTTCGGCGCGAAGTTCGAGGAGCACGCGGTTTCCTTTCTTTGCCTTCTCTTCGCGTGGAGAATAGCACGGCGCACAAGCGATGCAAAAGCGAAGATTGGGTGAACCTTGTGCGGCAACAGGGCTGAGCGTCCAGAAAATAAACCTGCTCCTAAAGAAAGAGGCGTGGCGCAGATGGTTCCTCCCGCGTCGGGAAACTGTTTGTGTTCACTTCCGACTGACGGCAGTTGAAAAGGCTCGTCTACACTACATAGTGATGATGGCGATTGGGACAGTAATGTTGAGCGTGCTGCTGCTGCAGGACGACCTTGGTTCGGGCGCGGCTCCGACGGCGTCACCCGCGCACGTGGCAGCCAGCAGCGGCCTGGGCGAAATGCTGCATAACAGCGGACCGACGGCTCTGGCGGTGCTGGCCATTCTGGCGATTATGTCGGTTTTCAGTTGGACGATCATGATCGGCAAGTTTCTTGCGTTTCGCGAGGCGGCGACACAAAATCTGCGCTTTCTGCGAACCTTTCGCAAATCGTCGCGGCTAAGCGAGGTCGCCGGCGTCGCCGACCAGTTTCGGCCCGCGCCACTCGTCGCCGTGTTCCTGGAGATTGTCGAGGAATATAGCCGGCAGACCGGTGGCCGTGGAATGCCGCGCAGTTCCGCCGCGATTGAGCGCGCCGCCAGCATCGCCAGTAGCGAGGCACTCACCGAGCTGGAGAGCCGGCTCACCTGGCTTGCAACGATCGCGGCCATTGCCCCGTTCATTGGTTTGCTTGGCACCGTCATGGGCATCATCGACGCCTTTCACGGTCTTGGCACGCAGGGCGCGGCGACGCTGCGTGCGGTCGCCCCGGGCATCAGCGAGGCGCTCATCACGACCGCTGCCGGCCTTGTCGTCGCGATTCCGGCGGTGGTCGGCTACAACCAGCTCACGTCGCAGATTCGGCAGTTCGGCGCACGCATGGATGATTTCGGCCGCGAACTTCTGAATGCGATCGAGAACGCCGCGGCAGCCACAACGCAGCGCACCGCCGAACGTGACCGCGTAAAGACAGAGGAGTAACCGATGGCCTTTAGCAGCGGTGGGCGAACGCAAACCAGCCTGGCGGAGATCAACATTACGCCGCTGGTCGATGTGGTGCTGGTGCTGCTGCTCATCTTTATGCTGACGGCACCGGTGCTTCAAAGCGGCATCGAAGTTGCTGTGCCGCAGACGAAGTCGGTGAACCAACTTACCGATGAGCGCAGTGTTGTCACCATCGATGCAGAGCAGCGCGTCTTTCTGCAGGACAAGCCGGTAAATGTGAACGAACTACCGTCGCTGCTGCAGGCGGAAAGCGGCGATCTGTCGCACAAGGTCATCTACCTGCGCGCCGACGGCAAGGTGCCGTTTGAGGCGATTGCTAATGTGATGGACGCGGCGAAACGCGGTGGCGTGACGAATATCTCCATCGTGACGCGGCCGTACGAGAAGTAGGTTTCCGAATGCCGGTGATGGAACGCGAGGACGTACAGGGAACCAAAAAGACGCGGGACTGGATCGCGTCTCTGGTGCTGCACGGTCTTGTGTTCGGAGGGTTGATCGGTGCGGGCTGGTGGAACCAACGGCATCACGAGCGCTTTGGCGATGCGGTGGAAAAAGCAGGCGCGGTGCAGGCGACCATGGTCAGTTCCCTGCCTCTGCCACCGCGTGTGCAGCCGAAGGAAGAAAACGTGCTGGCCAGCGAAACGCCCAGCGTCGTGCCGCCACCGAAGTTAGAAAAGGCCGAGCCGCCACCCGAGCCGAAGGCTGTTCCCGTCCCTGACAAAAAGCCAGTCGCCCCACCGAAAAAGACCGCTCCACCCCGGACCGCTGCGCCGCAAAAGGTCACGCCTCCTGCCAAAAATCCGCCGCCCAACCGCGTTGCCAGCGGCCAGACCGGTGGCGTACGCATCGCCATGCAAGCGATCGAAACGAAGGTCGGCACCAGCGCCATCAACGTAACGGACCAGAGCTTTGGGGCGCGTTTCGGCTACTACGTGCGCGCCATGAACCAGAAGATCGCACAACAGTGGTATACGCAGACGCTGGACACCGCCGCGCAGGGTAAACGCGTTTACCTGACGTTTACCATCGATCGCGAGGGAACACCGGGCAACGTGCGCATCGTGCAGTCCAGCGGCGACAGAACGCTGGACCAGAGCGCCGTGCGCGCGCTGGAACGCATCGACACACTGGGCCCACTGCCGGACGCCTACAGCGGCAACTCCATTAATGTCCAGTACTACTTTGAGCCGACGGCAATAGCCACCCAGCACAAGTAGCGGGAGGAATACACGTTTGTACTGCCCAGGTTGCCCGGCGACCGGTTCCAGCGTCTACCATGACAGTGATGCGATTGGTTCAGAGTT
This sequence comes from uncultured Granulicella sp., assembly GCA_964658865.1. Taxonomy (GTDB): domain Bacteria; phylum Acidobacteriota; class Terriglobia; order Terriglobales; family Acidobacteriaceae; genus Terriglobus. The sequence continues at coordinate 1,967 of CBAAAH010000052.1, read as the reverse complement.
GGCTTCGAGTAGGTTTGGGTGCGGTAGCACTGGCGGTGTCGTGTACGGTCGTGTGCGCGCAGGATGCTGCGACGGTGCAGACCGGCATTAACAAAGGCGCGGACCGGGTTCGGCTTGCAGCGGCCGGCTTCCACGCCGAAAGTGGCGAAGCCGCACCGCTGAAGCAAACCTTTGACACAGTGCTGGAAAACGACCTGAAGAATGCCGGCGTTTTCGACGTGGTGGCAAAAAGCATGGCGCCGCAGGAAGAACCCGCTACCCCAAAGCAAATCAACCTGAACGCGTGGGGCGGCGGCGAGTCCGCGGCGGCGTACGTGGCGTTCGGCAGCTTTGCGGCGAGCGGCGGCAAAGCGGTGGTTAGCGCCTGGGTGTTCGATACGCACAACCCGCAGTATCCACAGGTCATCGGCAAGCAGTATACCGACGCTGCGGACGACGGTGCGGCGCGCAGCATGGCACACAAATTCGCCGATGAAATTATTTTACGTCTGGGCGGCGGCATCGCGGGCATCGCGGAAACGAAGCTTTATTATGTGCACGCGGGCGGGGGCACCAAAGAAATCTGGGTGATGGACTACGACGGCGCGAATGCCCATGCCATCACGCACCTGGGTTCCATCGCGCTCTCGCCGCGCGTGTCGCCGGATAACTCCCGCGTGGCATTCACCTCGCTGGAGCGAACTGGCTTTCAGATCCACATGTTCTCGTTATTGCTGGGCCGCATGGTCAGCTTCAACGACAACGGCGGCTACAACACCTCGCCTGCGTGGTCACCCAACGGTCAGTTGGCGTGGTCGTCGTCGCGGTCGGGCGACCCGGAAATCTGGGTGGGTGACGCCAGCGGCAACGGTGCTCGAAAGGTTACCAGCTTCAAGGGCCCGGACGTCTCGCCGACGTGGAACCCAAAGACCGGATCGCAGATCGCGTGGATCAGCGGGCGCTCCGGCCTGCCGCAGCTCTACACCATGGACGCGGACGGCGCGGGTGTACAGCGCATGACCGATGGCGGTTACGCGACGAGTGTCTCCTGGTCGCCCAGCGGCCAGTACTTGGCGTTTGCGTGGAATCGCCAGTATGGTCCCGGCGCGCCCGGTGGGCAGGACATCTACATCATGGAAGTCGCGACCAAGAAGTGGATTCAACTGACCAACGGTATCGGTCCGTGCGACTTTCCCACGTGGTCGCCGGACGGCCGTCACATTGCCTTTGCGGTGGGCAGCGGCGCTCGCGGCCAGGTGTGGACGATGCTTGCCGACGGCACGGGGAAACACAAACTGGCGGGCGGCGACATGCCCAACTGGAGCTGGAAGTAACGCCCCACCGGGAGCGCATCTTAGCGTAGTCTGCTGCATAACGTGAAAAGAACAGCCGGGTAGAGATGCCCGGTACTGCTGCTGAAGGAGAGTGCATGAAGCGGAACGGTTGGTTGATCGACATGGGAGAGAATGTGGCTGGCATGGGAAAGGTCGCGCGCGGCGGCATGATGTTGAGCGTCGTTTTGGCTGGTTCGCTGACAGGCTGCAAACACCGGCATGATGTGGCACCTCCCCCGATGGCACCGGCCACCGACACCACAGCGGCCGCTCCGACGGCCACCATCAGTGCCGATCCACTGGCAATCGACCTGGGCCAGAGTGTGGTGCTGAACTGGCGCACCACCAACGCAACCGACGTTTCCATCGATGGCATCGGGCCGGTCAACCCAAACGGCACCCAGACGGTCACGCCGTCGAGCTCAACGAACTTCCACCTCGTCGCCAAGGGTGAGGGCGGCAGCACCGAATCCAGCGTCCGCGTGACCGTGCGCGTGCCGGTTGCGCCTAGCGGTAATACGGGTTCCAGCAGCGACATGGGCACTGACGCGGCGTTCCACGCAGCCGTGAAGGACGTCTACTTCGGCTATGACAGCTACGATCTGAACGACGAAGCGCAGACCAGCGCGGGGGCCGCGGCCAGCTACCTTGCAC
>CBAAAH010000051.1:0-11417 GCA_964658865.1 uncultured Granulicella sp. | reverse complement strand
TGTGGTCCAACGCTCCGTCGCAGGCTTGATCGCCTCGTCCAAAGCGAGCGCAAACGCTTCCGCAGTGCCAGCGATTGCGACAAGGCCATCGTCTCCATATGGCGACACTACGTCACGGATCGGTGTTGAGACTACCTGCCGATGTGCCGCCAGATACTCTGGCGTCTTCGTCGGACTAATAAACCGGGTCGACTCATTCATTGCAAACGGCAACATCGCCGCATCCCAACCAGCGAGATACCGGGGTAATTCGGTATAACTTTTTGGACCGAGATAGTGCAGGTTTTCGCGACGGGGTAAGTCATGCTCCGCCAACTTTGCCAGTGGCCCAAGAATCACGAACTGCATCTTCGGCCGCAAAGCTGCCAGATCCCGCAGTAACTCAAGGTCGAGCCGCTCATCCAGCACACCATAAAAACCAATCCGAGGATGCGGAATGGAACGCTGGTCTTCCGGGTCTAGTTGAACCACTCGCGCCTGCGCAAAGTGTGCAACGTCGACGCTGGAGGCGAACAGGTGTGCATTTCCATGACGGTGCCGCTTGCTTTGATAGAGACTGGAGCCACCGGTAAATACAACGTCCGCACACTGCAACAACTCCGCTTCGCGCGCCACTAATTGGGGAGGAGCCCCGCGAAACGCGGAAAGTTCGTCCATGCAGTCGTACACCATGGCGCGCGGTTTTAAGTCTTGCGTAAAGGCCAATGCCATCGGCGTGTAATACCAACTGATAAAACTGGTCAAACTTTCATCGTGAACGAAATGACGCAGTAGCTCACGCTGCGCCACTTCGATGAACATGTGTGGATCGCTTGTATCGTGCAACGCAGACGGTAGAATCGGCTGCAACACGATCACACCACCGTCGACGACACGCCGACGAAAGGAAGCCGAAAGCGCGTCTTCAAAAAAAGGTTCTTCAATATAAAATACGCGTCCACTCTTCGCGGCCCTGCTTAGCAAGTGCTGTGGCCGCTGAAACACAAAGTCCCAACGAAGGTGGCTGAAGCAAACCACGTCAAAGCGGTCCTGCGCGACGTCGGGAGCGTCATTTACGGACACTGCAATATCATCCCGAGCCAACGTCGGCATTTTTCATCCCCTTGATCAACAACCGTGAATAGACTGTAACTAACTAGATGCAGACAGATCGCAAGAAGATGTTCATTAGGGTAGGAACGCCGTGCGGAATCCTTTTGGAGTGCAATATTTCATTGTAATGTTCATTGGAACAACGGCAACCTTCGTAATGCATGGCATCCCTGCCGCTTCACGATCAATCCAAACGTGCATCTACTACGCTGTGCCCCGTGAACGAATTGATCCATCCCGCGTTTACCATGCTTCCACTGCTTGCGGACGACTGCCATCTATCAGTTGCTATTCCGGTTCGCAATGAAGAGGCGTATTTATGGGCGACGTTGCATGCACTCGCCCATCAATATACGCGCGACGGTGCACGCATTCTCCCGCAGCGGTATGAGGTGGTGTTGCTGCTGAATCATTGCAGCGACGGTTCAGCACGCATTGCGCGACGTTTTTGTGCGACATATCCAGAGTGCGTGGTGCATGTCGCGGAATGGAATTTTCCGCAGGATATGGCGCACGTGGGAAGCGCACGCAGTCTGCTGCTACGCCAATGCGCTCTACGGCACGAAATAGCGCAGACCATCAGCACGCGCAATATACATGTGCACAGGCTTTTACTTACTACCGACGCCGATACGATCGTTCACAGGCATTGGATCGCAGAGACCCTGTGCTGTGTGCGCAACGGTGCCGATGCCGTGGGCGGCGATATCTTGATGTGCGCCAACGAACGTAGAAGCCTGCCCACGCGCGCACGCCGAGCCTACGTACTGGACCGCCGATATCGCCGTGCGGTAGCGCAGTTGGAATCACTTCTCGATCCGCTGCCGCACGACCCGTGGCCTCGGCACCAGCACCACTTCGGCGGCAGCATGGCGTGCACGCTGCAGGCGTATCGCCGGAGCGGCGGGATGCAGCCTATGCCCACATTGGAAGATCTGTCATTCTATCACGCGCTCGTCTCGTCGGGCGCTCGCTTTCGGCATGAGCCGCGCGTTCGCGTGTACACATCGGCACGCATCAGCGGTCGTGTTGCCATTGGACTAAGTGAGCAGCTTAGCCAATGGACGCGGCGCGGCAAACTAACCGTTCCTTCAACGGAGTTGCTGGTCGCCACCTTTACCGCACGTGCCATGCTGCGGCACCTTGTCGCAGTCAAAGCGCCCACGAGGGCGGAAGTATCGCGCTGCGCTGATTTCCTGCATGTTACGGCGGCAACGCTGAGAAATGTGTTGGCCGCAGAAAGCACCTGTGAGGGCGCGTGGAATGCGATTGGCGGCAATGCCGGCCTTTGTGCTTCATTTCCGGCGCGGGCGCATTGCTGCCCGATGGTTGCCGAGCTTCGTAACCTGCAGCGGCTTACAGCACAATTGCGCCGTTGCGTCGCAGCAGATCCATGCGGTAGCTCGCATGTCGGCGTGCTGCAATCGGCTGCCACCATGGCTGGCTGAGCCATAGGTCGTGCACCGCGTCTCCACGCAACGGATAATCAGGCACCGGCGGCGTCCAGTGCACAAGCAACAGGTCGGCACCTTCTGGCTGACGCTGTGCGAAACCTTTGCAGGTAACCTGCAAGGCTTGAATAGACAAGTAATAGCCAACTTCGCAGACCGTAATCAGGTCGAACGCACCATCGGGAAATTCCGCGGGAATACCGCGCCGCTCAAAGACGACCTGCGGCTGGCTTTCGCAGCGACGGCGTGCCTGCACGAGAGCCTGTTCAGCAACGTCGATCGCCAGCAAATGGTCGCAGCGCAACGCAAGCATGCACGTAAAAACGCCGATGGAGCAGCCGACTTCCAGGACATGCCGATAGTGTGGCCGTGGTAGGATGGCGAGCGAACTCCCATACTTCTCCGCCTCATACGGACTTGTTTCGAACTTCCACGGATCGCGATTCGCGGCGTAAACCTCGTCGAAGTAAGACGGGGGAAGCGATACGTCCGCAGTGTTGTCGGGATTGCCGGATTCGTCCATGGTGTACCTCCACGTGCGTGCCGATTATTCGGCGAACGTATCGTGCTGCAGATGAAATTCGGCGATGCGCACCGCAATGCGGTCGGGTGCGGGTTGGCGCAGATACATGGTTAGATCGCGCAACAGGGGGCCGAACGGATGGGGATAAAGCAGGCCGTGCGCACCGACGCCCACCGTCACCAGGCGCATGATTTCTGCCGCGTTGCGTTCTACAGCCGTGCGCGTCATGTCTGCTGCGTGCACCATGCGAGCGGCACCTTCCGGGTCTTCTGCAGCGAAGTGCCGCCCTGCCGCGTTGGCCGCATAGTCGATCCACAACAGCGTCTCGTGCATGGTCTGCACGCACTGTGACAGGCGCATCGCCTGATGCGGATCGGCACCACGGTTACGCACGCGCAGCCATCGGGTAAATTCGTCGACCAGCCGCCGCGCGCCGCCCGCGTGCACCGCCGCAAAACGCACCGCTCCGCCACTGAATGCGGGTTCGCGATAAAAGTCGCCCGGCTTGCCGATCAGGTCGCCAGGCTGCAACGTCGTGCCGGTAAAGTCGATGTTGAAGCTGAACGACGCCTCCATGCCCATGGGTTTCCAGCTCTCGCGATCAATCGCCAGAGCCGCCGATTCCATGGGCACCAGCGTCATCTGCCAGCCGGCGTGCGGCAGGTCCGCGGTGACGATGGGCCGTTGCACAAAGCCGGCACCGGAGCCGAACATCTTGCGGCCATGCATCGCAAAGCTGCCGTCCAACTGCGGATGCAGGCGTACCGGGTCGGCCTCACCGGTGTTCCATACGCCGAAGAGTTTACCCTCGCGTGCCAGTGCCTCGGCGTTCTTCTTCTGTGCGTCGCTGCCGAAACGCTCCACCAGCAGCAATGCGTTTAAATGTCCTTCCACCAGGCGGCCGAGCGGCAGGCTGCCATAGCCGATCCAGCCCAGCCCTTGCAACATCTCCCGATAAAAACCATTCTGCTGCAATGGCAGTTGCAGCAACCCTGCCCCGTGCAAACCGCCAAGCTCCGCACGGACTTCTTCTTCGGTATGCAAGGGTTGACGCATTGCCGCTGCCCACCGCTTCGCCCGCTCGGCGTATGTCTGCACCTGGGTCATCTCTTCCCTCTCCCTGGGCGAACGGCGCGCACCCTCTGCATGGGAGAGGCCATCGCGCACGGACAGGTTGCATCCGGAACACTTTGCGTGCGCAGACAGATGCCGGCGCGCACACGCAAACCCTGTTCTTGCCGCATCGGCAACATGCCGCGAAGAAGGAGCGGCTCGCAAAGCATTCGCAGATATGCGCGGCAGAAATGCCGTGCGCCACGTGGATGGCTTTCGGCCATGACCGCCCAGCTATTGCGTGCGTTCTGCCTCTGGGCGTGGCGGTGCCGCCAAGCCGTCTTCCAGCAGGCCGTGCTGCAGCAGGATGGCGTTCTGCCATGCCGCATTCAACGCGCGCACATAATCCACCTGCAACTGGAAGAGTGTGCGTTGCGAAACAAGCACCTGCGGATACGCTGCGGCCATCATGGAATATTTCTGGCGATACAGGTCGTAGGCACGCTGGGCGCGCGGCAACAGCTCATCGCGGTAGCGCTGCACGGTAAGCCGCGCGGTTGCGTAGTCCTGCTGTGCCTGCTCCGCCCGCAGTCGCAGTTGCAGATGGGTGCGCTGCACCTCTGCGCGCGATGCGTCCACGCTCGCTTTCGCCGCCTGCACGGCACCCTGGTTCCTGTTCCACAGCGGCAGTGTCACACCGGCCTGCAGCACGCCGACGATGCCGACGCGACCGCCCGAACTCTCCAGCGGTTCATTGCTTTGTTGCAAGCCCGCATGCAAGGTAAGTTGCGGCATGGCCTGCCGCTGGGCGCTGCGGACTATGGCATCACCGGCGACGGTTTGCTGCTCCGCCAGCCGCAGCATCGGACTATGATCCGCGGCCTGCTGTGCCGCTTCCGCTTCCAGTTGCGGGACCGCAGTGAGGTCGCCCTGCAGTGACGTTACCGGCATCGCGAGATCGCCGCACGTAGCCGCAAGCAGCGCAAACGCCTTACGATAACCGCGCTGGGCGGCGGCGTAGTCCAGCACCGCTTCCTCGCGCTCCACCTCGCTCTGCAGAATGTCGGGCGCATCGGCCTGACCTACATTTGCAAGCTGGTGCGACGTCTGCGACGCGTCGATGGACACCTGCATCAACTGGGCTCGCACGTTCGTTTCTGCCTGCATGGCGAGTGCCGCATAGAACGCCTGCTGCACCGCGCCGCGCACACGTTCCTGCTGTGCCTGCAGCGCGATTTCAGCGGCATGGGCCTGCTGCTGCACCGCGGCACGCGCCGTGGACCGCTGTCCCGCAAGCGGCACCGTCTGCTGCACGTAACCGCCCTGCTCGCCGCCGGCATAGCTGCCGCCGCGAATGTGATCCGCCTCGTAGCCAACCTCCGGGTTTTCCCACAGGCCCTGCTGCTTTGCCTGTGCTTGCAGTCTGCGCACCTCTGCCGCGGCGGCGCGCAACGTTGGATTTGCAGCCATGGCTTTTGCTTCAAAGTCCACCAGCGGCTGCGCGGCGCGGCTACGCACATCGACCAGAAGGTCGGGGATCGGTGTCGTTGCAGAACCCGTGTGGCGGCCGGGATGCTCCGGCTCTTGCACCGTGCTGTCCATGGAAAACGGTGCGGGCGTGGGCGGAACCGGGCCTGTCGGCACATCGAGCGAAACACCGTCCGCCGTGCGATTCGGACGAGATGCTTGTGGCTGCATGCCCGGCATGTCCATCTGCGCGCGAAGTGCAGGTGCACCAAGGGCAACGGCGACTATTGCAAGACCAGCGAGAGGACGGCTCATGGGCGACCTCCGTTGCTGCCCGACGCGGGCATGGGCATGTCCATTTTCATCGACGGGTCCATGGGCATGGGGTCGTGCGTCTTCTTCGCTGCCGGCGCGTGATGCGCGGCAGGAACGTGCTTCGCTGCAGGCGTGCTCCCCTGCTCTGCCGGCATCACCATACCTGCGGGCATCGTTTCCTCGGGGCTGCCTTTCGCGGCGGCAACACGACGCATCACCTCGTCGTACCGATCTGGCGGCAGCACGCGGACGAACGTCATCATGCCCTGCATGTTCTCGCTCCAGCCGCGCGGCAGGCCGAAGTTCTCCGGCTTGTCGACCATGGCATCCATGTTCATCATCGGCCCCTCCATAAACGCGTCCTGCGGGTAGTTCGGGGTCGTGTTCGCATTGGGCGCAATCTCGAGCTTGCTCATGCCCTGCATCATCTGCTGCTGCATGGCGTCATCGCCCATGACCATGCCCGCGCCGCCATGATGCGTGGTCAGCATACCGTTCGTCGTCGACATATCCGACGTGGATGCGACACCCATGCCTCGACCCAGGCTCGCTCCGTAGTCCTCGCCCATCGGCACGGTCGGCGTACCGTTCAGCATGCCCATGCCATTCTCCATATCGATGCCGGCGGCCATACCCTTCCGCGCGCCCATGCGGCTCATGCGGCCGACGTTCGAACTCATCTGGTTCATCATGTGGTGCGGCAAATGGCAGTGCAGCATCCAGTCGCCAGGATTGTTTGCGACAAACTCGATGTCGCGCGCCTGCGCCACGCCGACCAGTGCCGTGTTGCCCGGCCACCACGCGGTTTCCGGAATGCGCCCGCCCTCCGTGCCCGTGATGTAAAAGGTGTGGCCGTGCAGGTGCATGGGGTGGTGATCCATGCCGAGGTTCACAAACCGGATGCGCACGCGGCTGCCCAGGCGGACGACCAACGGCGTGGGTGCGGGACCACTTTTCCCGTTCAGCACCAGCCAGTTGTACTCCATGTTCATGCTGTTGGGCACGGTACTGCTGGGCAGCACGGCGTACTCTTGCAGGTGGATCAGGAAGTCGTGATCGGGTGGCGGCGTGTGCGCCTGCTTCGGGTGCATGATGAAGCCGCCAAGCATACCCACCATTTCCTGCATGGCCATGTGCGAGTGGTAAAAAAACGTGCCGGTCTGGTGGATCGTGAACTCGTACACGTAGCTGCCGCCGGGTGGCACGGCACGCTGCGAAATGTTGGGCATGCCGTCATAACGAATCTGGTCTTCAAAGCCGTGCCAGTGAATGGAAGTCGGCTCCGGCAGGCGATTTTCAAAGTAAATGCGCACCCGGTCGCCTTCCGTCACCTGAATGGTCGGTCCCGGCGCGGAGCCGTTGAAGCCCCACAAGTCCACGACCTTGCCGGGGATAATTTCCCGTCGTACCGGCTCCGCACGCAAGCGAAAGACTTTCCAACCGTCCTGCAGTTCAAACGGCAGATCGCCCACGTCCGTCGTCACCACCGGCACCGGCACGCGCCCCGCACCCGCCGCATGGGCACCCTGCTTGATCATCGCCGCGCTGTTCGAAGCAGGCCCCGCGTTGCTACTTCCGGAACCTGCCGGCGCACCGGCCATGGAAGTTGCGCTTTCCGCAAGCACGGGCGCGGCCAACAGGCCGGCACCCACACCCAGCGCACGTTGCAAAAAACTTCTGCGATCGGTCATCGCTCTTCCTCTTCTTCTTGCTCTCGCGTCCGACGACGCACCCGGTTACGCACGCGTACGTGCAACAGCCTGCCCGTGCCGAACTGCGCACATTGGCAGCGAACCAAGAACGTAAAATTAGAGGCGCAAGGGAGAAGACAATGCGAGGGGACGTGAACACGGAAGCGTGGGCCCGCTTAGGCCGTGACGCACAAGCGTAGCGAACATGAGACGGCTGTCAACAGAGGCATGTAGCACCGCCGGATGTGCCGCTTTTCGCTCCACCACCATGGCCGCATCTGCAGATACCCGCACCGCACAATGCATCGTGCATGCGGCATGGTCACGATGCGACTGCTTCACAGGCACGGGAGATTGTGTCGGCGGGCAGCATGGTTTTTCGCAGATGGCGTGTGCCATTGCATGCACGGCGACACCTTGCATCGTGCAGGCAGACGCACCCACAACAGGCAGCGACACCGCCGCGAGCAGAATCGCGAGCAGCACACTTACCGTTCTGGCCAGGGCGTAGAACACACCTCCAGCATGCGCTTTCCTGCCGGAATTTCCAAGGGGCTGGCCTAATTCGACGCCGCGCGCGAGATCACCCGCATATCGAGCAGCTCAATCTCCGGCGTGAAGTAATCCGCCCGCAGGGGCTCCTCTTTCAGCAGTCCCGTGCTCAGGTATTTTTTGTTGTCGTCACAGAACACCGTGGCCAGCACCGGCGCATGATCGCACCGCAAACCCGCTTTTACCGCGGCGATGAAGTTGCATCCAGAAGAAATGCCAACGGCAAGGCCAAGCGTGCGCGCCAGCTTCTGTGCCATCAGGATCGCATCGCCGTCGTTAACCGCGAGCACCTCGTCTAACGCCTTCAGCTTCACGATCTCGGGGATGAACTCGTCGCTGATGCCCTGGATGCGATGCGTGCCGACACGGTGACCGGTGGTCATGGTCGGCGATTCCGCAGGCTCCACCGGGTGGCAGCGCACGTTGCTTCCCTCGCCATACAAACCCGCATCGCGCATCGCCTGAGCCACGCCCATTACCGTTCCACCGGTGCCCACACCGGCGACGAACGCATCCAGCGTCAGGCCCGCGCGCCGCATCTGCGCCAGCAGTTCGGGCCCGGTGCCGGTTGCGTGCGCTTCGACATTTGCGCAATTTTCAAACTGCCGCGGCAGGAAGACTTCGCGCGTGGTCTCGCTCAGCTTTCGGCAAGACGCGATGCTACCCAGAAATCCGCCCTGCTCTTTGCTGATGCTGACAATTCTGGCACCGTAGCTGCGGATCAGGTCGAGCCGTTCGCGGCTCATCCAGTCTGGCATGTAAATGGCAACGGAGTGGCCCATGGCCGTACCCAGCGCAGAGAACGAGATGCCGGTGTTGCCGCTTGTCGCCTCCACGATGCAGTCACCCGCCTGCAGCGTGCCGTCGGCATAGGCGCATTCCAAAATGTGCAGCGCCATGCGGTCCTTGATCGAGCCACTCAGATTAAGGTGCTCTGCTTTGGCGCAGATGGTTCCGGTGCGTCCACGGTAGCGATATTCGATCACGATCATCGGCGTGTTACCGACGAGCGCGCGCAGGCTTTGCAGCCGGTTGCGCACGGGTACGGGCAACGTGGAAGGAAGGGATGCGACAGCGGCGGAAACAACTTGCATTGCGTCATCCTACGTTGCACCAAATGCTGGTACACCTTCGATTAATCGTTCTTAACTAAATTTTTCTTCATAATCTTCGGTACAGTGGACGAATGCCAAATTCTCGTAAATTAGAACCGGTTTCGCGCAAAACAAAGCATGATGGTGCACCAGTAACCGAACCACGTATCAGGGCAACAAGGCCGATTGCACGCAAACAGACGGCACGACAGCAGGTGCCCGCGGCCATCGACCTGGACTCCATCGACCTGGCCTTACTGGAAGAGCTGCAGGAGAACGCGCGCACCAGCTTTGCTGAACTTGCGCGGCGCGTGCACCTGTCCACACCCGCCGTGATCGAACGCGTGCACCGGCTGGAGGCGCGCGGCGTCATCCTGCGCTACCGTGCGGAGATCGACCCGGCGGCGTTAGGCCTGCATGTGCGTGCATTTGTCAAAGTAACAGTGGCAGGCGACCGCCTCTCCAGTTTCAGCCGCATCGTGCGCGACATCCCGGAGATTCTGGAGTGCCATCGCGTCACCGGCAACGAAAGCTACATCGTGCAGGTAGCCGTGCGCGACATGAACCACCTGGAAACCGTGATCGATTCCATGATGCCGTACGTCGCCACCAACACGTCCATGGTGCTGAACTCACCCGTGCAAAGCGGCCGCATCGCACCGCACACCGGCGTATCGCAACCCGACGCAAAGCCGAAGCGATGAAGCCCGGAAAGGCGGCGCAAGTGTTCTGCTTGAACCCGATCTACCCGACCGGCTTGGCGGCCGTGCTGGCAGCGCTGCTACAGCCGGCAGATGAGTAGCTCACGCTCATAGATCATCTCCGGCGGCAGGTGATCGTGCAGGTCGATGAACAGCTCCTCATGGCCCATGACCTCGCGCCGCCACTCGGCCAGGTTCACGCGCTGCACTTCGACAAACTGCTCCGGCGAAAACTCCATCCCGGCCCATTCGATATCGTCGTAGTGCGGTGTCCAGCCGATGGGCGTCTCTCTGCCCTGGGCGCGGCCTCGCACGCGGTCCACGATCCATCGTAGGACGCGCATGTTTTCACGGAAGCCCGGCCACAGAAATGTGCCGTCCTCGCCCTTGCGAAACCAGTTGACGTGAAAGATGCGCGGTGTGCTTTCCAACGAGCGCTGCATCTTGATCCAGTGCCGGAAATAGTCGCCCATGTGGTAGCCGCAGAAGGGCAACATGGCCATGGGATCGCGGCGCACGCGGCCGAGTTCTCCCGCCGCCGCCGCCGTTGTTTCCGAGCCCATGGTCGCACCTGCATAGACACCCGCGCTCCAATTGAATGCCTGGTAAATGAGCGGAATGGTCGTGGAGCGGCGCCCGCCGAAGATGATCGCGCTGACCGGAACGCCCTCAGGGTTCTGCCACTCCGGGTCGATGGTGGGGCATTGCGATGCGGGCGCGGTGAAGCGGCCATTGGGGTGCGCGGCTTTTGCGCCGGTCAGTTTTGCGATCGCCGGCGTCCAGCATTCGCCGCGCCAGTCCAGACACTCCGCGGGCGGCTCGTCCGTCATGCCTTCCCACCACACGCCACCGTTCGGCGTTTCTGCGACGTTGGTAAAGATGGTGTTGCGGCGCAGCGTCGCCATGGCATTGGGATTGGTGTGCTCGCTGGTACCGGGCGCAACGCCGAAGAAGCCGGTCTCCGGATTGATCGCGCGCAACTGGCCCTTCGCATCCGGTTTGATCCACGCGATGTCATCCCCGACCGTCCAAACCTTCCATCCATCGAAGCCCGCCGGCGGCACCAGCATGGCGAAATTCGTCTTGCCGCAGGCAGAGGGAAACGCCGCGGCGACATAGTTTTTTTCGGTCACGCCCTCAGCATTCGGCGGTGATTCTACACCGACCAGCAGCATGTGCTCGGCCATCCAGCCTTCATCGCGCGCAATGTTACTGGCGATCCGTAGGGCGAAGCACTTTTTACCCAGGAGTGCATTGCCGCCATATCCTGAACCGTAGCTCCAGATTTCACGTGTCTCCGGGAAATGGACGATGTACTTTTCATCGTTGCAGGGCCACGGCACATCGGCCTGTCCTTGCGCCAGCGGCGCACCCACGGAGTGCATGCACGGCACCACGCGCACATCGCCCTTGTCGATTTCGCGCAACACGTCGGTGCCCACGCGGCACATGATACGCATGTTCACCACGGCGTAAGC
>CBAAAH010000050.1:6669-11537 GCA_964658865.1 uncultured Granulicella sp. | reverse complement strand
CCATCAGAGCCGATGTAGATCGTTCCATCCGGCCCCACCAGCAGGGTGCGCAGATGCTGATCGCCAGATTTGAACACAACCGCCGGTTTTGCACCGGCCTTGAGCGACACGCGGTACAGCACGGCCGGTGCGCCCGCCGCGACCAGCAGGTCACCGCTTTTCTCGACCGCGAGACTCCACAGGTATTTCGGCTTTTCCGCCGTTGCCGAAGCGTCGAACACCACTTCCGGCTTCGTTCCTGCCGCCAGACCGCTCGCCGGAATACGGTAAACCTTGCCGTCCGGCGAGGTTGCCGCCAGCACCGATCCATCCGGCAGCGCCGTCAGCGCCTGCACGTTCGATTCCTTGAATTCTGCCACTGTCGTGCTACTACCGGCGGTGTCGAAGCGCAGCAGTTGCGACCCGCCGGTGATCGCACCGGTGCCGGCAAAGACGCTGCCCGCAGGCCCAGGCAAAACCGACCACAGATATGTCGCGTTCGATGTGCCGATGGTTGTCAGCGCAGGCGCGGGCGTGATGCGGCCATCGTTGCGAATGGCAATGTTCTGCGGCGTGCCTTTTTCAAAATCCTCGAAGCGCGTCGTCGTCCACTGGCGCGTTCCCTGCGACATTGTCGTCATGGGGACCAACAGAGCAGCACAAAAAGCGAGCGCGGTCAGGTTCGACGAAGAGCAGCCAAGGCGGACAGGCGTGATACGGAATCGAGTCAGCAAGTGAGCGTTCACCTTTTTAAAAGAACAACATTCAAGGAAGCATGTTTGGAACAAATACGAAGTTCCGCAATCATTGCGAAGGAACGGAACTCAACGGATGCGCAGGGTCAATACCTGCGACCCACTCACGGCAGCGTTCAGAGGCGTGGAACCGGCGACGTGTGCCGTCTCCCCGGTAAAGGAGATCTCACGGCTTTCGCGCAGGGGCTGCAGCGCGTTTACCATGCTCGGCGGCAACGACGGCAGCGCATCCGCTGCGGTAATGGCCTGGGTTTCATGGTCCAGCAGCGTGACGTAAAGGCGGTCGTTCGCGTGCGTGCGGTTCAACTGCGCAACCGTGTCCGCAACGCCCAGCGGGTGCGCGGCAGAGGCGGAAGGCGGCGCGAGAATGCGGTCGAGGGATGCGGCATCGCCCACCAGAATGCGCAGCGGTCCGGGTTCGAGCGTGGTCGGCAACTGCACCGTCTGCCGCACCACCTGCACCGGTTGCTGCCACGCACGCACGGTCGATTCCACAACGACGGTATCCCCGGGGTGCGCCTCATCGGTGCTCAGGCGGGCGGATTCGAACTGCACGCTCTGCCGCGTCGGCACCAGGTCGGCATGCAGTGTTACGCGAGTGACCACCGGCTGCTGCAGTGGATTGGCATAGACCCGCGCAAATCTCTGCGCCACGAACACCGCCGCTTGGCCCGCGGCCGCACCGTCACCGCTCGACAGCACCTGCTCCAGGTGAATCGTGGGATAGCCTTCCAGCACGATTTCGCCCGACAAGCGCAGGCTCATCTCCGTCCCTGCCGTGTCTGTATTGCTGAGCGCCTGAAAAATGCCGGCGAGCAGCACCTGTGGCGTGAGGTCGCGATTGTTCAGCACCTCAAAGTGCAGCGAACGCGGTTTCAGCCCTGTGCCCGCCGGTGTGGTTAAGTCGACCGTTACCGGGATCATCGGTGCCGTCACTCCAAATCGCCCAGCGATGGCATTCTGGCGGTCTTCGGTAAACGCGCCAACCGTCTCCGTCGTGTTCACGATCTTGAAGGCGTTCAGCGGCGAGGGCAGCGTTGCCAGCACCTCTGCTTTCGTCATGGGCAAGGCGATGGTGCCGTATTGCGTGATGGGGTGCCCGCACGCCAGAAGCTGCGTCGCATCCACGTACGTCACGGTGCAGGTCGCGGCAATATTCAGGTCGCCACGCACCAGCACCGCAGACACGGCAGACCCGGGAACGATGGCCGGCGACGGTGGCGCTCCCGACTGTTGCGGTGCCGCCGATCCCAGGCCGACAACCGGCTCCAGACCAAGATCGCGGAAGCCCTGACCGTAACGCTCCAGCGCCTCCGCACCGAAACCGCTGAAGACCAGAGGCGTTGCGATGGGCTGCGCGCCTTCCGCGTGCGCCGCTGTTGCGGCCTTCGCCGGCAGATCGCGCACCTCGAACATCAGGCTGATCGGCGTAATGCCGCAGATGGGCTCCTTGCTGAACTGGCCGATGCGAAAGCTCAGCGCTCCCAGCAGCTTGCCGTCCACGTATACCGGCGATCCGCTCATGCCGGCGACCACGCCTGTAAACTCCGGCTTGGTGCCATGCAGCCGGCCCAGGATCATGTCCTGCCCGGGACCGATGGCGTCGGTTAGCCGGCCCAGAATTTCTACATCCATCGGCTCAGGATCGGTGCCTTCGAAGACGGTCCACGCCGTGCCATGAAGGCCGCGACGTACCTGATCCAGCGGAAACGGATCGGCATGCAGCGGCGGACCAGCCTGCCCGTACATGGCAGACCCGCTGACAAGGGCAGCAGCACAGGCCAAGACCTGCAACGAACTCGGGAGACAAAGGCGCGTAGCCTTTCGGAGGGCAACCACGTCTACAGAGTAGAGGGGCCGCGCGGCAAAGCCAAACGCAATCCTGCAGAGTACACCGCAGGGTCAACAGGAGCGGGCGGGCGGCGATACCCTTTCAGGCCTCCCCGTGAGGACCTGTACAGTCTTTCGTGAGGACCTTGCTGCGTGACCGTGACTTTCCTGCTTCCCCGTACCGTTCTGGCCGGCCTACTCGCGCTTGCCACCGTGGGCTCAACGCTGCACGCCCAGACCACGACTC
Organism: uncultured Granulicella sp.; assembly: GCA_964658865.1. GTDB lineage: Bacteria > Acidobacteriota > Terriglobia > Terriglobales > Acidobacteriaceae > Terriglobus. Next base: position 8,726 of record CBAAAH010000050.1, on the reverse strand, counting down.
CTCCGACACCACCCGCGACCCAGCCGGACGATGGTGGCCCGGTGCAAAACAACGACGGTGTCGTCATTAAAAAGAAAAAGGATGCGCCGGAAGAAGCGCCGCCGCCCGCCGCCGCTGAAGAAAAGGTAAAGAATCCCGAGGGGCTCGGCAACTACTCCCTGCGCGTGGATGTGCCCGTGGTGACAGTCGACGTAAGCGTGCAGCTCGACAAGACGCGGCAGTTTGTCCCGGGGCTGAAGTCCGGCAACTTTCGGGTGATGGAAGACGGCGTGGCGCAAAAAGTCACCGATGTGCGCATGCGTCAGGCACCCATTACCGCCGTCATGCTACTGGAGTTCGCGGCAAACTCCTGGTCGTTCATCCAGGATATGCAGCAGTCGTCTTACGTTTTCTTTCGCCAGCTCAAGCCGGAGGACTACATCGCGGTCATCACCTTCGACCTGCGCACGCACATTCTGACCGACTTCACGCGCGATAAAGACGTGACGGCACAGGCGCTGCGTTCGCTCACCATCCCCGGCTTCAGCGATACGGACGAGTTCGACGCGCTGTATGAGACGCTGGACCGGACCAGCCGCATCGACGGCCGCAAGTACATCATCCTCATCAGCAGCGGCCGCGATACCTTCAGCAAAATCACGCTGGACACCATGTTGAAAAAGGTCCGCAGCACGCCAAATGTGACGATCTATACGATCAGCACCGGCGGCTTTGCACGCATCATGGCCGACAGCTACGGCCGGCAGGGATCCATCCAACGAATGGACTACCTGCAGGCGGACAACCAGATGCGGACGTTTTCGCAGCTCACCGGTGGAAAATCGTATTTCCCGCGCTTCCAGGGTGAACTTCCCGATATTTTCTCGGAGATCAATCAATCCATCCGCAACCAGTACGAGCTGAGCTACCACCCCAGCAATACGGCGCAGGACGGGACGTTCCGCAAGATCAAGGTCGAGCTGGTGGACAACGAAGGTCTGCCACTCACGATGGTGGACGAGAAAAATAAAAAGCTGAAGTACACCATCACCGCACGCGACGGCTACCGCGCACGCAACCCGGTGGAATAATCGATCTCGGCCGTTCCGTACAGTGGGTGGCGTAGCCCCGCCAAACAAACTCCAGCGCCTTCGGCACGGTTTGCAGCCTTTCGGCGTGGTCCCCGTGACCAGCGTTCTGCACGAACACAAACCGGTCGGCGTACCCCTTCGTTGCCGGCAGCGTTGCGCTTAACAAGCGCAAGTTCATCGCACTCTTTCACCGCAACAGGAAACATGGGTTGCGCCCAGCCGCTTTTATACATCCAGTCCCAGTGGCCGCCGCACAACACTACCGGCCGGCGTGTCACGATCCACGATCAGGACCTGCTCCCGCTCTGATGCCGCAATTACCACCAGCCCCAATCCCAACAGCAGCACAGCGCTTTCCACCGTAGTCGACCACTTGTGCCGCGCGTCGAAGTCCGTGCGCAGCGGCGAGCCCGGCATCAGTGCCTCGATCTGGCCACCAGCAAGTGCGCGGTCATGTTCCATGGGACCGATGATGAACCGGTTCGACACGAACGTAAGCACGATCATGGTGAATGCTAGACCCACCTGCACTACCGGCAGCCGTGCATGCCGGCGAAGCAATCTGACCGCCACAATGATGACGACGCCACACCACAGGCCGGAGCTGTGCAGCGATAGCAGGCACGCACCGATGAATGTGCCGAACTCTGCCGTCTTGCCTAGAATCTGAAAGGCATGCGGTGCAACGGTTGCGCCGAAAAACAGGATGCTGCCCAGCCAGAAAATCAACGCGAGGGAACGCAGCGAACGAGCGAAAGTCTGCATGGTGTTCAGTTTAACGCCGAGCTATTGCGCCCAGCCATTCTCATGCAGCCAGGCATACAGCACGTCGGGCCAGCCGCTCAACTCCGGATTGGCCTGCGCCAGTCCAACGCCGTGGATGCCGTGACGATACAGGTGCATTTCCGCCGAAACGTGATTCTTCACGAGTGCTTCGTATATGCGGACGGAGTTCTCCACGGGCACGACGCTATCGTCGGTTGTGGC
>CBAAAH010000050.1:4431-6659 GCA_964658865.1 uncultured Granulicella sp. | reverse complement strand
GAGGCCGGGCTCGACGGTCGACCAGATCGCCACGTCGGTTGTGGCGAAGAGGAACGTCGGCGGTGTCTGCGCGGTGACCTGCTCGTCCGCGCTCATCTCTGTCTTCAGCGCCGCGCCGGCGTTCGGTCCCAGCAGATTCAACTGCGATCCGCCGTGCGTCACGCCGTCTTCCATGCTGATGACCGGATACGCCAGCACCATGAAATCCGGCCGGCTGCCGACCTGGTCGATCGGGTCGGAAGCCGACGCATTCCCCGCGTCAAACTTCGTGCCGGACGTTGCCGCCAGATGCCCACCCGCGGAAAACCCCCAAACGCCGATGCGGTCCGTCTGCACGCCCATCGCCGCCGCGTGCGACCGTGCATACCGGATCGCCCGTTGCGCATCCTGCAACTCGATCGGATTGTGGTAGGTCGGTCCCAGCCGGTACTTCAGCACCAATGCCGCGATGCCGTGTGCGTTCAGCCATTGCGCAATCTGCAGCCCTTCGTGATCCATCGCAAGGTTCTGGTACCCGCCACCCGGCATCACCACCACCGCCGTATGCGTGGGATTGAACGACGGCAGGTACACCGAGACCGTGGGTGTATCCGTTTCTGCCTTGCCCACCGCGCCGGGAGCGCCTGCCGGCCACAGCGGCACAGGCATGTGCACGTCCGACGTTTGGTTCATGCCTTTCGTGTTCACATATTGCACGGGTGCCTGTGCGGCGAGAGAGGAAAAACAGCAAGCGGCCAAAACCGCGGACAAAACCAAACGCATCGTGACGAGCCTCGAAAAGTTAAAGCGACTCTTCAGTGGATGCCGTAACTTCAACCGGAGACACCTTTTGTTTAAAGGTGAATTTCTTGTGCCCCAGAAACTGCGGCACAATCGCGATCGCAACGATGATGGCCTGAGCGACATACGGTGCAAATATCGGCTGCGACAGCCACCGGCCCAGGCCGGCTGCCAGCGGCGCTACGGCCACCGTGCTCAGCAGCAGGCTGGGCCCATACACGACGAAGCTGCGCGCGTACTCGTGCCAGCCATTGCCTTTGCTGCGAAACACCAGCAGCTTGTACGTGACGAACGATACGGTGATGTTTGTCACCGTCGAAACCAATGTTGCAAGACTCGTCATGAGCGCCGCGTGCGCCGGGTTCAGATGGACAAACAGCCAGGTAAAGAACATCGTGTCCGCCAGGCCGAACAGCGTGTTACCGCCGCCCACCAGCACGAATCGGAGCGCCTCTCCCCGAGGAATGTGATCGATCAGCGCCATACTAGAAGTTGATCCGTTCCTTTTCCGTAACCCATGGCCGGTTCTGCACGATGGTGTGGATGGAGCCAACGTACTCGCCGATGATGCCGATGGCGATCAACTGCACCGAGCCGAGGAAGAACAGGCCGATCATGGTCGGTGCCAAGCCCAGTTCGAAATGGTTCCAGAAGATGAGTTTCGCAGCAAGATAGATGAAGCCGAGCAGCAGCGAGATAGCGGCGAACACAAACCCACCAAACGTGACCATGCGCAGCGGCACCTTCGAAAGGTTGGTAATGCCCAGCATCGCCATGTCGTACAGCGTGTAGAAATTATTTTTCGTGATGCCGCGCACACGCCGTTTCTGGCCATACGTGACCTGCTTGATGGGAAAGCCGACCTCTGCCACCATGCCGCGGAAATACGGATACGGATCGCCGTAGCGCTTGATCACGTCCATCACCTGCCGGTCATACAGTCCAAAGCCGGTGTAGTGCTGCAGCACCTGCACGCTCGTCAGACGTTCGACGGTTTTGTAGTAGAGCGTGCGGACCTTATACATCAGACCGCTCTCTTCGCTGGTCGTCTTAATGCCGACGACCACTTTCCAACCCAGCTCCCAATCGCGAATGAACTCGGCGACCAACTCCGGCGGGTCCTGCAGGTCGCTCAGCAATACCACGACGGCATCGCCATCGGCCTCCATCATCGCGTGGTGCGGTGAGCGGATGTGCCCGAAGTTGCGCGCGTTTACGATTACTTTCACATGCGGGTCTGCCGCCGCCAGAACGCGCAGTTCGTCCACCGTTGTGTCCGTGCTGGCATTGTCGATGATGATGTGTTCGTACTCGTACTGCGGCAGACCGGCGAAGACCGCGCGCACCCGTTCCACCAGCGGACCCACGTTGCCGGACTCGTTGTAAGCCGGGCTCACCACACTGATCTTTTTCATTGCCTTCCGCTCCTCGACACGCGGCCGCGTTGT
>CBAAAH010000050.1:0-4421 GCA_964658865.1 uncultured Granulicella sp. | reverse complement strand
CATGCGGCGGTGCGGCGAATCGTTTCCGCCAGCGAGACCGTCTCGCGCAGGCCCAGTTCCCTGCCGATCCGCTCCACCGACGGCACGTAGCGCGAGACCAACGCGCCTTCACCCGGCTTCTTTGCGACTTCAATCGCAACATCGCTTCCCAGTGCATCGCGAACAGCCTCGGCCAGTTGCAGGATGCTCACACTGTGAGCCGATCCCACGTTATACGCACGCAGCGACGGCGCGTCGAACAGCATCGTCCACAGCCAGGCCGCAAGATCGCCAGCGTACAAAAATGACCGTGTCGGCGTGCCGTCGCCGCCGATCCGAATCGGCCCACCCGCGAGCACGTCGCGAATGAAGTTGCCAACGGCAAAGTGAATGTCCAACGCAAGGTGCGGCCCGCAGAACGCCCAGCATCTCGCGATCGCACACTCCACGCCATGCTGCTTCGCGTACAGCGCGCACATCAACTCGCTGGCTCGCTTGCCCTCGGCATAGACGCTGCCCACCTGCGTCGGGTCCGGCGCGCCGGTATAGTCCTCGGATAGGTGCACGACGTCGCCTGGTTGCCGCCCGTAGACCGCGCCGGAGCTCGTTAGCAGCACACGCTTCGCACCGTGGCTCACCGCAAAGTCCAGCGTGCGCTGCGTGCCGGCAAGAATCGTCGACAGCATCTCCGCCGGTGCCTCAGCCAACTGCTTTGCGCTTGCCTCCGTCGCCGCATGCACCACGTATTTGAACTCGCCGTCGGGAAAGGCAAAGTCCCGCACATCGCCCGCGTACAGGACGATGGAATTGTTCGCAAACAGATGCGGCATCTTCGCCCGAAACTCCTCCGGCCGTCGCGACAGTGCCACTGCCTGCGCCTTCAACCCAAGCGCGCGATTCGCGTAAGCAAAGGTCTCCAGCAGCCACGCACCAAAGAACCCTGTCGCCCCCGTCAGAAACACGCGCTCGCCACGCATCCGCTCCCACAACGCGGCCGTCTGCTCCAATACAGCCTGCAAACTTTGCTCATCGATCGGCTTTGCTGCCTGCATGATTATTCGCAATTCCTCCGGGTCTTTCGACGCCTGGGTGCAGACCGCTTACGCGGTTTCTGCCGCCGAGATAGAACACGGCGTGGCTAAGACAAGTAGCTTAGCCACCGAAATGCCGAACTCGCATGAAGACAGTCGATTGAAGCACTCGTGGTCAGACGGCGGCAAAGGCGAAAGGCCAGCACACAGAGCGCTGGCCTTTTCTCACTCCCCGAAAATTACCGGTTCAGTACGGCCCAGCGCTTTTCCAGCATGTCGATGCGCTTGGCATCTTCCTGCTGGATGGAGCCGTAGTAGTCGCGCTTATTCAGCAGCCAGAGCAGCTCGAAGTGCACCGCGTTCAGCAGACCCTGGTCGATATGATCGGCATTCGCTGCCTGACCGTCGAAGATCACCTTGCGGGTTTCAAAGCGCGTCAGGTGCACATCGACCATCTCCTTCAGCACGGGAATCGAGTCGCTCGACACGCCACCACCGACAACCATGTCCAAGCCCTTTGCCTTGGCGGCCGCAGCCGTCTTGAGTACATAGTCCGTCACCTCGCGGCCGTTAATCGCATCGCGGCCCAGTGCGGCAGACAATGAAAAGTCTACGCGACCGAACACGACACCAGCGATTTCCGGTGCCTTCTGCCCGAAATCAGTCATCTCGTCCAGCACGTTAAACGCGTTGATCGTCTCTAGGTTGAACAGGAAGTCCGTGTCGCCCTGCTCTTCCTTCGGGTACACCTTATCCACGGCTTCGGCGAATTTCGACAGCGCATAGCGGCTCTCGATCATGGGCGCGATGATGTAGTCGACGCCGATCTGCTTGGTCTCGATCAGGTCGCGCATGGCTTCGCAGCCGCCGATCTTGATGGCGAGCTTCAAGCCGGCCTTGCGGCAAATTTCCACCAGGCGCAGCATCTCGTCGACACGCGTGCCTTCGGCCTCATACTCCGCCTTGACGGCGACATAGCCGTACTCCTGACGCCCCTTATCCAGCAGGTCCAGCATCTTGCGTTCGCGGGTGTTCATTTCGTAGGAGTTCCTTTCCTTGTCAAGCTAAGTTGTACCGCAGTCCCGTGAGGCTCAAGGTGGGAGATTTTACTGGGCGATGGGTAAAGGATTCGGGTTTCTGCAAAAGTCCACGATTGTCATTGCAATGTAGTCCAGCATCGCCTCGGACAGGCCCGGATAGATACCGCACCAGAAGACCTGGTTCATGACATAGTCGGTATTCGTCAGCTCGCCAACGACGCGATACTCCCAACCCTCATACGCCGGCTGGCGCAGCAGATTGCCGGCAAACACCAGGCGCGTGCCGATCTTCGCGGTATCCAGCGCGCGCGTCAACTGGTCACGCGTAAAGCCAGCTTCCGGCTTGACGGCAATGGGAAAACCGAACCAGCTTGCATCACAACCCGGCGTCGCCTCTGGCAACACCAGCCACTGCTCCGCCGCCTTCAGTGCATTTTTCAGGTAAACGAAATTCGCCTTGCGCTTTTCAATAAATCCGGGCAGCTTTTCGATCTGGCTAACGCCAAGCGCGGCCTGCATGTCCGTCGCCTTCAGGTTGTACCCAATGTGCGAATACGTGTACTTGTGGTCGTAGCCGCACGGCAGCGTACCCAGTTGCCAGTCGAACCGCTTGCCGCAGGTATTGTCAACGCCGGGCTCGCACCAGCAGTCACGGCCCCAGTCACGGAAACTTTCAATGAGCACCTTGAGCGCCGGCTTGTCGGTCAGAACGGCGCCGCCTTCGCCCATGGTGATGTGGTGCGCAGGATAAAAGCTCACCGTCGCGATGTCGCCGAATGTGCCTACCTTCTGACCATTGATCGTGGTGCCGAGAGCGTCGCAGCAGTCTTCGATGAGCCAGAGGTTGTACTTCTTGCAAAAGTCCGAAACTGCCTGCGCGTCGAAGGCATTGCCCAGCGTGTGCGCAATCATCACGGCCTTCGTTTTCTCACTGCGTGCTTCTTCCAGCTTGCTGATATCCACTTCGTAGTGCGGCAGGGTGACGTCGATAAATACCGGCACGCAGCGGTTCTGGATAATCGGATTGACCGTCGTGGGAAAGCCCGCGGCCACGGTGATCACTTCATCGCCCGGCTTGATCTGGCGGTCGCCCAGCTTTGGGGAGGTCAACGCGGAAAAGGCCACCAGATTCGCCGACGAACCGGAGTTGACCAGCGACGCCGAGCGTAGGCCGAAGAAGCGCGCCTGCTTTTTTTCGAATTCCTTGGCCCAGCGGCCGGTGGTGAACCAGGCATCCAGCGCAGAATCGACGACGGCACCGATGTCGTTGCCGTCGATTACCTTGCCAGAAACAGGAACGGCCGATGTGCCGGGGACGAAGTCGCGCGCGGGAAACGCCTCCGCATGGAACTGTTGGGTCAACGCTAGAATCTGTTCGCGGAGGGCTTGAGCTTTTTCAGTCATAATCTTGACACCAGAATACACATGCTACCGCCTACACGAGTTAGGCTAGGGTGAGTTTGCCTTTTCTCCCGGCAGCCAAACGGACTGTGGCTCCCCTTGCGGCCCGCCGTCCAACCAAAGTGACCAAGAGGTTGAACCACATGAAAGCAGTGATTTTAGCCGGCGGTCTGGGTACCCGGCTTAGTGAAGAGACGTCCGTCCGGCCCAAGCCGATGGTCGAAATCGGCGGCCGTCCCATCCTCTGGCACATCATGAAGATCTACTCGCACTACGGCATCACCGACTTCATCGTGTGCTGCGGGTACAAGGGCTACGTCATCAAAGAGTATTTCGCCAACTACTTCCTGCACATGTCCGACGTGACGTTCGATATGAGCGACAACTCCATGACGGTGCACCAATCCGTCGCGGAGCCGTGGAAGGTCACACTGGTCGATACCGGCGACACCACCGGCACCGGCGGGCGCCTGCGCCGCGTCGGCAAATACCTTCAGGGCGAAGACGCCTTCTGCATGACCTACGGCGACGGCGTGAGCGACGTAAACATCACCGAACTCGTCGAGTTCCACAAGAAACACGGCAAGGAAGTGACGCTGACCTCTGTGCAGCCCAACGCACGATTCGGTGCGCTCGGCCTCAAGGACAACCACGTCTACGCTTTTCAGGAAAAGCCGAAGGACGAAGGCGGCTGGATTAACGGCGGCTTCTTCGTGCTCTCCCCGCGCGTGCTGGAAGAGGTGACGAACGACGAGTGGATGTTCGAGCGCGAACCCATGGAAGCGCTGGTCGCCAAGGGTGAGGTGCAGGCCTTCTTCCACCACGGCTTCTGGCAGGCAATGGACGCCCTGCGCGACAAGCACCAACTGGAAGAACTGTGGGCGAAAGGCAAGGCACCGTGGAAGCTCTGGTAACCGCTCCCGACCCCGCCGTCTGGCAAGGCCGTCGCGTCTTCATGACCGGCCACACC
>CBAAAH010000049.1:0-11568 GCA_964658865.1 uncultured Granulicella sp. | reverse complement strand
GAACTGCACGTACAAGGCGCGCCGGATCTTCCAGAAAGCCATAGTTGCTCACAAGCCGCAACTCGCGATTTTCGATGTCCGCAACGCCGTTCAGAGGGTCCATCAGCAGGCCATACGACCCCTCATTCAACGACAATGCCATTGAGTTCGCCGTAAAATCGCGGCGACGCAGGTCTTCGCTGATGCTTGTAAGTTCATAGACCGGCTTGCCCGGTTGAGGGAACGCTACACTCATGGCAGCGGAAATTTCGACTCGTACGCCGCTGGGAAAGACAAAAAACAGCGACTGCGATGGCTGAAACTCACCAGTAAAAACGGCTCCGGCATCTTCCAGGTCTTTGCGCAACGCCGTGGTTTCACCCTGGACCGTGATATCCAGATCGCGAACAGATCCGCCACCGGTCAGGTCGCGCACAGCGCCGCCAGTCAAAAACAGTGTGAGATCATGCGCCCGAACAACACTGCGGACGGTGCTGAGAGCGCGCTGTTGCGCAGGCGAGAGACGATTTTCAAGCAGGTAGATATAATCAGCCATAACGTCGAGCGAGCTCTCCAGACCGGCAGTTTGCCGGTGTACAAATGTGCTAAGTCGTAGTAGGAGAACAATTTAGTGCCCTATTGCGAACGTAGCCGAACGCCTGAGTGTACCACGCCCGACACAGGGCGTCATCTGCTGATTTCATGGGCATCGGCGCCCGTGCCCGAACGGTGCGCTGCGCACGTCGGCCAGCTATGACCAACACACGCAAAAAAGTGATTCTGCGCCGCTTCTCGCCGGGACTTCTGCGCGGCTATTTGCCACAAACTGGCTTTGTGCGGCAAACTTCAGAGGGTCCGGCGATCGAATTGCTCGATCTTGAAGGTAAAGTCCAAGTTGTTCCATTGCATGAAGTTCGACTCATCTTCTTCGTGCGGGAGTTCAACAGCAATGACGAGGCAAACCCGGAACGGCTGCCCCGCCGCACCTTCATGGCACGGCCACGTTCCGAAGGTTTGTGGGTGCGGTTGATCCTGCTCGACGACGAGCAGATCGAAGGCCTCGCTCCGCTGGACCTGTCGCTTGCAGAGAGCCTTGGCGAAGATCTTGGCCTGCAATTTACGCCGCCGGACGTCCGTGGAAACACCCAGCGCATGTACGTACCCCGCAGCGCGATGGCATCCCTGCAGGTTGTGGCCGTCGTTACCACACCGACTCGCCGAAAGCGGCTGGAAAGTCTGCCTGCCGCGGCGAAGGACGAGGCACAGCTCCCGCTCGCACTGCCGCAGCCGACGCAGTAGCATAGTGGGCGACGTGAACAGACACTTAAACGATCGCAGCGCGACGCAGCACACCGGGACCCCGATGACCCATACCCTGGGCCAACTTGCACAGTTGCTGGATGCGGAGCTGTTGGGCGACGCCACGTGCACGGTTCGTGGTGTGGCGGGTATCGAACACGCCACACCGGACGAAATTACCTTTGTTGCCAACCCGAAGTATGCAGGCCTGGCGCGCACCACGAAGGCTGCCGCCGTGCTGGTGGAACCGGGCTTCCCCGCCCTGGATGGCGTTTCTACCCTCCGCGTTTCAAACCCCTATCTCGCCTTTGCACGTGCGGTGGAGCTGTTTTACCAGTCACCGGTGTATGCGCCGGGCGTGCATCCCACCGCGGTCATCGACGCGACGGCGATCGTCGGACCCGGCGCACACGTCGGCGCATACGCCGTTGTTGGCGCATATGTGATCCTTGGCGAGAATGCCGTGCTTCTGCCGCATGTCGTGCTCTATGAAGGGGTTCAGGCCGGTGCACGGCTGATGGCGCATGCGCACGCCGTCGTGCGGGAACACTGCAGGCTGGGAGACGACGTTACGCTGGGTAACGGGGCGGTCATCGGCGGCGATGGTTTCGGCTATGCGAAGGAGGCCGGACGCTGGCGCAAAATCGTGCAGAGCGGAATCACGGTTCTGGCCGACGGCGTCGAGGTACAAGCAAATGCCTGCGTCGACCGTGGCAGCATTGGCGAAACGTTCGTTGGCCGCGGCACCAAGATCGACAACCTGGTGCAGGTGGGTCACGGTTCCCGGGTGGGCGAGGACACGCTGCTGTGCGCGCAGGTGGGTCTGGCCGGGTCGAGCATCATCGGTAACCGGGTCGTTCTCGCGGGCCAAGTTGGCGTTGCGGGCCACTGTACCGTTGGAAACGACGCTGTCGCCACCGCGCAGAGCGGCATTCCCAGCGATGTAGAGCCGAACAGCCTGGTGTCCGGGTACCCGGCCATGAACAACCGACAGTGGCTGCGTGCGGTTGCCGCATTTGCCCGTCTGCCGGAGTTGGTGCGCGATGTCCGCGGGCTGCGGAAGGCAGCGGAAGCTAGAAGTACAGCGACCGTCGCCGAAAGATCGCCCGATCGGGGTTGACCGCTTCGGCTCGACGCGCATCGTAATCTGGCAATGGCGGACGAACCGAAGATTGAGGCCGGGCTTTCCCCGACAGAACAACGGCAGGCCGAATGCGTGCGCTTGTTACTGCTGGATGACGACCCCGCACACCTGTTACTGCGTGCCGCGGTACTTCGACAGCATGGCTACGAGTGTCTGCCCGCGTCCACGATCCAGGAAGCGAACAAGCTGCTGGATACGGTGGATATTGCGATCCTGGACTACCACCTGGGTGAAGGCAAGTTTGGCACCGAGGTGGCAGCAACTCTGCGGCAGCGGCGGCCAGAGGTTCCGATCATCATTCTGTCGGCCACGCTGGAGCATCGTTTTGGCGGACCGGAGGACATGCACCTGTTGAAGGGGTACAGTTCCGTCGACGATTTATTGAGTGCGCTTCGCAGCTTGGGTGCGAAACGCCGAGGTGCCCCAGTGGTAGTGGATGCGCGCGAGTTTTACTATTCCCGCATTGCCATGGCTATCGGCGTCGATGTGCTGGTGCAGATTATGGATGAGCAGGCGAACTGGGTCTATGTAAACGAGAGCCTGGCGGCTTACCTGCAGAAGCCACGGGAATGGTTTGCCGGCTGCAACCTGTATCGTGACATGGGAGACGTATTGCGCGATTGGCGTGACGTAGTGCGTACTGTAACGGAGACGCGAGAGACTTATATTGACCGTACCCGGCGAGGTTTACTGCAGTGTCAGCGCGATGGCGAGAAGGATGCGACGTGGAGTGTTCTTGCGTTCCCAATTGTGCTGCACGACGGCGGGAATGGCGTGGTGCTGAGCGCGCGCATTCTCGGCTAAGCTGGACGCTTGCTGTAGTCTTTCTGGATGCGTCCTTTCTTTTGCGCCGCCATGTCGGGGAGTATTTTGCTGTTGGCGGGCTGCCACTCCCGGTATGTGGAAACGACGATCGCTAACCGGACATCGGGGCGCTTGACTGTTCTGCAGGTGGAATACCCAAGCGCGAGCTTTGGGGTGCAGGCCTTGGATCCGGGACAGAGTTTTCACTACCGTTTTAAGCTGTATGGCAGCGGGCCCATCAAGCTGTCGTACTTCGACGCGCGTGCGGTGGAGCACCACCAGATCGGTCCACTAATGAACGAGGGCCAGGAGGGTACGCTTTCGATCGATTTCTCGGCGCAGGAGCATGCCGATTTTCATGTGAGCCTACGCGACCGATGAGCGTTTCGGACAAGCAGCATCAAGGCTTTTTTCTTACCTTCGAAGGGCCGGACGGGTCGGGCAAGACCACCCAGCTTCGTCTGTTGGCAGAGTGGTTTCGTGAACGTGGCGTTGAGCCTGTACTGCTGCGCAATCCCGGTGGCACGCCACTGGGTGAACGCGTTCGTAGCATCGTTCTGGACAGCCGGACCGACGCACAGATAGGCCCGATCGCACCCTTGGCGGAGCTGGCGCTCATGTTCGCGGATCGGGCGCAGTCTATTGCGGAGGCGGTTCTTCCCGCGCTTGCGGCGGGGCGCGTGGTGTTGTGCGACCGGTATACCGATTCCAGTGAGGCCTACCAAGGCGCAGGGCGCGAGCTTGGAACAGAGCGTGTGCTGGCGCTGCACCGCTTACTCTGCGACGACCTGCAGCCGGACCTGACCGTGTTGCTGCTGCCGGATGTGGACCCGGCGCTGGCACGCGCGCGCCAGCGGAACGAACGCAGACATCGGCAGCATGCGATCGATGAGAATCGGTTTGAACGCGAGGGTGAGGCGTTCTTTCGCCGAGTGCACGCGGCATATGCGGCAATTGGGGCACGTGAACCGAAGCGCGTCGTCACGGTGGGTAACGGCAGCATCGATTGGGTCGCGCGACAGATACACGAGGCGGTCGCGCAGCGCTGGATACACCCGTAAGTTGCGGTCTCTACGGCGCTGCCGAACAGCGAGAGTCGCGCGCGTGACAGCATCGCAATGGAATCCCTGCAACCGCGGCATACGCTGGAAAACGCTGCTCTAATGAATAGAGCATGGGCATACGGAACACACGGCCGGAGCAGAACGCAACCTGTGGTGCGGCTTGGGATGCGGCACATCCAGACCCGGGATATGACTTTAAGCCGGCGTACAGCTACACCACGAAGACCGGCACCTGGCACATTCCGCCGGGACTCCGTCGCGCGCTTCCGTTTTACCTGCACAAGCCCTGGGCACGGCTGGGCCGGCCGATTCGGCTGTTCAGTTACATGGCAAAACACCTTGGCCCCATCGCGCACTACCGGTTGTTCAACATCCACGTCGTGTATCTGAACGACCCGGATTACATTCGCGAAGTGCTGATCAACCAGGCAACCAGCTTTGTGCGCGAACGCACGGTACGCCGTCTCAAGGTTCTACTGGGCGAAGGCCTGCTGACCAGCGACGACCCGACGCACAAGCGGTCACGCCGCATCGCCGCGCCGGCGTTTCACCGGGGCCGTATTTCCGCTTATGCCGACACCATGGTTGCCGCCGCCGCTGACATGCGCGGCACGTGGCGCGATGGCGAAGAGATGGACATCGTCGGGACCATGATGAAGCTATCGCTGGAGATCGTTGCGCAAACGCTGTTTGCGACGGAGGTGGACGATGACGTTCGCGCCATCAACGACCAGACCAACATCATCATGGGCATCTATAACTACCTGGTCGCGTTTCCAAATCTGGAAGCGGTGCTACACCTGCCAATTCCTGGCGTCATGCGTTTCCGCAAGGCGCGGGCAAAGCTCGACCGCGTGGTCATCCGCATCATCGCCGAACGCAAGGCACAGGGCGTGGAAAAGCTGAGCGAGCGTGCCGACCTGCTAAGCCTGTTGCTTGTGGCGCGCGATGAAGATGGCTCCGCGTTAAGTGACGAACAGCTTCGCGACGAGGTGCTCACCATCTTTCTAGCGGGGTACGAGACGACTGCAAATGCGTTGGCGTGGACGTGGTATCTGCTGTCCATTAACCCGGAGGCGGACGCTCGCATGGCCGAGGAGATCCGAGCGGTGCTGGGCGACCGAACGGCGACGTTGGAGGACTACGGCCAGCTCAAATACACGCGCATGGTACTGGCGGAATCCATGCGCCTGTACCCGCCGGTGTGGGCGATGGGACGCATGAGCACCACGCCCATTGAGATGGGTCCGTATCGCTTGCCTGCCGGCACGCACTGGTTTTTTTCGCAGTACGTAATGCAGCGCGATGCGCGCTTCTTCGACGATCCCCTGCGCTTCGAACCGTTGCGCCACACAGACGAGGAAGCCGCGAAGCGCGACAAGTTTACCTATTTCCCGTTCGGCGGCGGAGGTCGTCAGTGTATCGGCGAAGGATTTGCCTGGATGGAAAGCGTACTTGTGTTGGCGACGCTCGCGCAGCGTTGGCGCATGGAACTGCTGCCGGGGCAGAAGGTCGACGTGGAAGAGAAGATTACATTGCGGCCACGGTACCCCATCAACGTACGCCTGCATGCACGGAGCTAAGCTGAGACGATGAGTCCTTCCAACGAACGCACGGGGAACTTGACCCTCGCCGTAACCGGTGCGAGCGGTGCCATCTTTGCCGGTGCGATGTTGCGGCTGCTCGCGGTAGACGATCGGGTGCGGCGCGTTGATGTCGTGGTGTCTGACAGCGCAATGCGTGTGCTGGCGGAAGAGATGGGTCTGCAAGGCGGGAGGACGCGTGTGCTGGAGACACTCGTCGCTACTGCGGGCGAGGCCATTGCACTGCCGGAAAGCCGGTTTCGTCTACACGACAACAACGACATCGGCGCCGGCATCGCCAGCGGCAGCTATCCCAGCGACGGCATGATCGTGCTGCCGTGCAGCATGGCGACGCTCGCCGCGATCAGCCACGGCATGGCGCAAAAGCTGGTGGGGCGCGCGGCGGATGTGTGCCTCAAGGAGCGCCACCCGCTCATCCTGTGCGTGCGTGAAACACCGTTTCACCTTATCCACCTGCGCAACATGGTGCAGGCCACAGAAGCCGGCGCGACAATCTTTCCAGTCATTCCCGCGTTCTATAACCGACCCGATTCGGTCACCGAGATGGCAAAGCAGTTCTGCTGCCGCGTTCTGGCGCATGTGGGCCTGACACAGGCCATGGCATATCGATGGAAGGACGACACCGCGGGGTAAGACTAGGGCTGCGGGTAAGACTATGGCTTTGGAAAGACGATCACGCCCGGTGGCGGGGGTGGTTCCGCATCCAGAAATTGGACCGTCGCGGGAATTGCCTGATGGGCGCACTCGGCGGCGGCCAAGTGACCGCAGCCGTCCAGTTCAACCAGCACGGATTGCGGTACAAGTTCGTGCAGGTGAACGGCACCGCTCAGGGGTGTGAGCTTATCTTCATTTCCCCAGACAAGGAGCACCGGCATCTTCAACGCATGCACGCGGAAGTCGAGGATCTCATGCCCGTCGAGCATGCTGCCCAGCGAGGCATTCACGATCCACGCGTCCTTCTGCTTCATGTGCAGCAAGCCTTCGACGGCAAAGCTCGGGATATGGAGGATGTGGTGTCTGGGCTCGATACGGTCGATCAGGGCGTCCAATTCCGCGGGCGTGGACGGATTGAACAGGCCGAGTGGAAAGTCGACCGGCATGTACAAACCAGCGCTGTCGTAGAGCAGCAGCCGCCGCACGCGCGCGGGGTGATCGAGCGCGAACTTCATCGCGATCCAGCCGCCCATCGACCAGCCAGCGACATCGGCCTGCTGCAGATGGACCGCGTCCATGAAATGCAGCACGACCTGCTCCTCGCCACTCAATGAAAAATCGCCGTCTACAGGACGCGCCGATCGGCCATACCCCAGCAGATCCAACGCGTACACGTGATATCCACCACGTGCGAGCGCCGGAATCATCGTAGACCAATCGCTTGCGCGCGCGCCAAGGCCATGGATCAGCAGGATTGGTTTTTCCGGGCCACTCTGCTTTGGCAACGCCTCGAGGTAGGAAATGCGCTGGCCATCGACCGTCACCAAATGATGCCGCACCCGGTTCTTCCACAGGTACAGGTCGGTGCCCTGCTCCACCAGCCAGAAAGGGTCGTGATGAAAAAAAGCAAGCGCACCGACAGCGGCCACGACGCATAACACAAGCATCATAAGCAACCAGCGCCGCCGGCTTCTCCAATTCAAAGCAGTCGTCACTTCAGCGGCTTCCCGAACTCTTCGCTGAAAGCGGTGTGCGTTAGGCTGAAGCGACCACCGTGGTATTTTTCCGGCCCCTTGCGATGCCCGATGGCAAGCAGCGACACCACCCAGTAGCTGAGCGGCAGGCGCAGCACCTCATGGACACGCTCCTGCTCGAAGCCTTCCATCACGGCGGTGTCGTAACCCATTGACTCTGCTGTCAGCATCATGAACGTGCTGGCGATGGACACCTGCTTGTTGAGCCAGCCGTGCATCTGGTCGCGGTTCAGCGAAGACAGGTAGCTCTCCACGTAGCTTTTCAACTGCGCGGCATAGCTCTCGGGCATGCCGCCGTCCATCCCCATGCGAATGATGTCGTCGGCATCGCGCCGCCAGCCGTCAGCGTCGCCGCAGCAGGCAATGATGGTGGATGCCTCTTCCGTCTTCGCCTGGTTAAAGCAGGCGACCCGCAGTTTGCGTTTCTGCTCCGCCGTTTGCACAACGATAAAGCGCCACGGCTGCACGTTGTAGCCGGACGGGGCTGCAGCACCTGCTTCCAGAATGCGGCGCAAGTCCGACGCCGGCATCTCCGATCCGTCGAAGGAGGGTGTCGAACGCCGCTCCCGAATAATCTGCTCCAATGGTTTCAGTCGAGTTCTCCTGCGCCGTGAATTCCGGCGTCTCTGCAATCAAGCTGCGGTTACGGAATTTGCGCCATCGCCTCTTCACTTGCAAAGGGAGCGGCGTTGGGGCTTTCGGCAAAGGTCCACACGCCATGAAATTGCTCCCGTAGCTCTGGGTAGGCATTCACCAGCGCTGCAGCGGCGGCACGGTTTCTGACACGTGCAGCAACCTGGTCTGCCAGAGGGTCAGCCGCAAAGTGCATCCCAACGTCAATGCGGTCGCCACCCAAAGAGCTATCCGGCCCCAGACCGATGATGCGGTACTCCGTCCCGTCCTTGCCCTTCAGGACCAGCGGCGTTTCCTTACCGATACCGTTCGACAGGGCGGGGGGCGCCGCCTTTGCCTCTTCATCGCGCAGTTGATCCAGGTGCGAGCTGCCGATAAAGCCCACCGGCTTCAGCAGTTGTTCGGCCTCACGGTAATCGATCCACGACGTCCATGCCTTGTGACCTGTCGCGGCGGATCGCGCTGTGCGCCAGTACCAGAGGCCGTCATGGCCGGCCGCAGTGGTGGCGCGCGGAAACAACCCGGCAAGTTGCCACGTGCCCGCCGCGCTTTGCCGCAACAGCATGGCAATCTGCCAAGGATCGTTCGCGCGATTCGCATCGATCACGGCCAGCGCGTAACGTCCCTGCGGCAGGCGGCGGATCAAAAAACTTGTTTCGGCGGTGCTGTTGTTCAGGTTGCAGAAAAACTGCGTGTCCTGCGGCGCGCCGTCCGAACCGTTCCCGGTTTTGCTCGCATCCAGAATCCATAGCGTGTCTGGCTGCAGCGTGGCGTTTGCTAAATGTGGTGCTGTCGTATTGATCGTGCTCGCAATGCCGCTGAAGTCCTGAGCGTACTGCGGCAACGTCGCCGCACGCACCGCTGCGGTGTCGTTTCGCTGCATGCTTTGCGCCAGTTGCGTCGCCGCCTGCAGTAGCGCCGTCTTTTCTGCCGGCTGCATCTGCGATTGCGTGACACACTGCTGTGCCGTTAGCGGACGCACCAAATCAGGCAATGCACCTGTCACACAACCCATAGCAATCCCAATCCAAACCCAGGATCTTCGTTTCATGCACTGCTCCCGCGGCAATTGCTGTCGCATTCCATTCCTTGAACCCACTAATTTTAGTGCAACCAGCGTGGTGCGCGCTGCACCTTCATGAACCGGATGGCGTCTAATTCCTAATGTCGTCGAACAAGTTCAAAGAAATGGAAGAATGCGCATGAAATTGCCGGGCGATGCATTGGGTCAAAAAGTCGTTATGTTCTTGTGCCTGATCGGCGGAAATTCCGCGATGCTGGCGCAAAGGCCGGCAAATCTGCCCGCGACGGCGCCTACGACTTCAGTATCTCAACTTCCATCGGCCAACCCACCTGTCCGCCGGGGCATTTCTCACCTGGTGGTGCTTTGGAATGGCGTGGCGCTTCAGGTAGAAGCGACGAACGTCTCACTCAACGCCGTGTTGCATGAAATCGGCGCGAAGACGACGATGAAGATCACTGGCAGCGCACCGGACGAACGTATTTTTGGCAGCTACGGTCCAGGGCCGCTGAACCTTGTGGTACCGGCCCTGCTGAACGGTGTGGCGGTGAATATGCTTCTAACAGAGCGCGAGGGCGGGGCCAAGAATGAACTCGTACTGACCGATCGGCAGGGTGGTGCCACGCCCGCCTATGTTCCCACCCAGCAGGATGCGGATGCTGGTACAAACGTACAACAGTCGGTGCAAGGTCGTCCGCAGAATGGCCTTCATCGCGGTTTCGGAGTAGCTGGACGGCGCGGCCCCGGTCAACCGGTTCCACCAAACGGTATCGACCCGGTGATTCCGGACAACGGTATCAATGGTCGCGATAATGGCCTGAACGGTCCCAATAACGGTATCAATGGCCAGGACGATGGAGTGAACGGCCGCGACAATGGACAAAACGGAGTGGACAATGGCCTGAATAATACGGCCACACCCGGCACGGTCAATGCAGAGGGAGCGATCAACCAGCCAACGAGCGATGGCAGCTCTCCTTCAAACGGCAGCACAACCGGCTCACCCGATGGGGTAAAAACGCCGCAGGAGATTTTCGAGCAGTTGCAGAAGTTACGGCAGCAACAGACTACGACCACGCCACAGTAGACTTGTCGGCACTTACTGGACGATCAGATTTGCCCCGATCGGTGCTTGCGACTTGCGTTCCGCGCGTAACTGGGCCACCTGCATGCTGTGGATACGGAAGATCTGGAACATGCTGAAGCAGATGCCATAAGCAAGCAGAACACCGCCGGCCAGGGCGGCACACACGGCACACATTAAAACGACGGTAGTCACAACACTGCTCCTGAATCTACTGAGTGAAGGCTTTGCGCCTCAAGACTCAATCAACGCCTCGGTCGTTCTTCTACCTCGACTGTCTTTGAGTTTGCCCTTCGCTCGCTGAGACGGGGAGTACCGAGTTCGGTTCACACACGATGCCTTCCGTTTCACGAGGATAAAGTCCGTCTTCGCCCTGTCTTCGCAATGTCGTATGCTGAACGTTGCGGCTGTCGAGGGCCGTGGCAGCCCATGAACGTAACCCACATCACGGTGCGCGGCGCGCGTCACCACAATTTGAAAAATATCGACGTCAGCATTCCTCGCAACTCGCTTACGGTGGTGACGGGATTATCCGGTTCGGGCAAAAGTTCGCTCGCCTTCGACACCATTTACGCCGAAGGTCAGCGCCGCTACGTTGAGACGCTGTCCGCGTACGCGCGGCAGTTTCTCGACCAGATGGAACGGCCCGACGTAGATGCGATTGACGGCCTGTCGCCCGCGATTTCCATCGAGCAGAAAACCACGTCGCGCTCGCCGCGATCCACCGTCGGCACCATCACGGAAATCTACGATTACCTGCGGCTGCTGTGGGCCAGCGTCGGCAAGCCGCACTGCCCGCAGTGTGGGCATGAGATCTCGCGCCAAAGCGCCGACCAGATCGTGGAGCGCATCGTTTCCCTGTCGCCCGGCGAACGCATTACGGTGCTTGCACCGCTGGTGCGCGGCCGCAAGGGTGAGTTTCGCGAAGAGCTTGAGGCACTGGATCAGCAGGGCTTTCGCGCGCGCGTCGATGGCGCAATGATCGAGATCACCGAAGGCATGCGGCTGGAAAAGCGCAAAAATCACACGGTCGAAGCGGTGGTCGACCGCATCCTGCTGAAGCAGGGTGCCGATGGCAAGCTCGACACGAGACGCCTGGAAGCAAGTGTGCAGAAGGCTCTTGGCATGGCAAAGGGCCTCGTCGTTATCGCCATTCATGGCATGGACGAAACGCTGTATAGCTCGTCCATGGCATGCCCGGATTGCGGCATTAACGTGCCCAAGCTGGAGCCGCGGTCGTTCTCGTTC
>CBAAAH010000048.1:0-11569 GCA_964658865.1 uncultured Granulicella sp. | reverse complement strand
TACGGTAAGCCGGTCCGCGCAGCGATCCGTTGCGTGCCGTACCGAAACTATTGGTTGCCGGTAAACCGAAGGCGCACACACCGTTGTCAACTCCCGGTGTCAGGCAGGGCGTTGCTGAAGGATCGGTGCCGAACCATTGTGTAACGCTGCGGTTCACGATCTTCAACTGGCGGTACTGGTTGGGCCGGCTGTTGCCGAAGCTGTTGGCATTGCCGGTTGCACTGCCGCCGGTCGGCGTTTCCGGGAAGCCGGAGTACACCACGCCGGCGAGCGAAATGCGCCATCCTCCGATCACTTCATCAATGACCGGGTTTACACTCGATGCAACCTTCTTTCCATGACCGATCGGCAATGCATATGTTGCTGTGGTGGAGAAGTTGTTCCGGACGTCGTATCCGGCCGGACCGTAATCCGCAGCACTGTCGTAGTAATTCTGGAATGCGCCGCTGTAGCCATTGACGTTCAACGCATAATTACCCAGGCTGTTGGTCATTGCCTTTGCCAACGTGTAGTTTGCGGTAAACTCCAGTCCGTCATGCAAGCGGTAGCGCAACACCGATTGCAACGCGTTGTAGTTCATCATCGCGCGCGACTCGGTAATCAGCAGACCGTTGGTACCGAAGTTAGGATTGTTGTAATACGGCGCGGAGGTGGGGTCGCCTACGATTCGGAACTGGTTGACATTGCCGTAATCTTCAATGTGCTGACCGGTCTCGCCCAAATAACCTACCTGGAGCGTAATAGTCGGTGTCAGGGCATACTCGCTCGTTAGATTAAACTCTTGGATGTACGCTGGCTGAATGTTCTGCGGATAAGTCGAGTAAGAACCCGATTTACTCAAATTATTCGGGTCTGTGTAGTTGAAACCGTCCTGCACGGTTCGAGGTGCGCCACCTGCCGACGTGCCTGCCGCTGGCGTGGCATTTGGGGTGAGAGCCTGGATTTCAACGGCCTGAATAAACGGGGGCGCCGCAGTCAGACGCTGGTTCGACGAATTGCTCTCATAAAAGCTGGTGGCTCCATACCCGCCGCGAATTACAAAGCGGTTCGAGGCCTGGTACGCAAATCCGAGCCGCGGCATGATCTGCCGATAGTTTGGCTGGTAGCAGCCACGGTTGCTACAGACCTTCGAACCCGCTGCCGCACCGTCAGGAACACTGCCGGCATAAATGGGCGTGCCGGTGGTCAGGTCCACGTTGCCGGTCTTGTTATTGGATTCGATCCACGGTTCATCGAACTCATAGCGAACGCCGGCATTTACTGTGAGTTTCGGTGTCAGTTTGTAGTCATCCTGAAAATATCCGCTTGCACGCCACTGGCGCTGGCCGACATTGATGCTGCCGAGTGTCACCTTTGCAGTTTCAACGCGATTCAAGATGAAGTCGGCTGGACCGTAACCGGTCTCATTCGCGTCCGAGGTGTTGAACGGATTGCTCGTGTAGTTGCCAGTGTATCCGAACTGGCCGAGAAAGCCGTCGTTGTTACTCGTCGGATAGTTATTCTGATAGCGGATTGCCTGAACGCCGACGCTGATCAAGTTGCGACCTTTTTGAATCGTCAGATTATCGATATAGCTGTATGTGTTATCCGTAAATCCTTGGTTGTACCCTGGCGTACCGAGGGTGTCTGCACCGGAAATATTCTGTGCCGCAAAACCGATGTAGGTCTGGCCCGTCACAGGTATACCGACTATACTGTCGCCACTGAGCCCAAACGCTCCCAAGGGATCACCCGGAATGGCTTTTTGCCACACTGTACGGGTAAATCCAACGCGCCCTGAGTTTACGATGTTCGGGGAAAACGTGTGCACCCAATTCATGCCAAACAGCTTGGTGGGGTACAAATCCTGGCCAGGAAACTGGATGTTGAGGACAGCCCTGTTTTGGTCGTATGCGGTCGACATGGCATAGAAGCCGGAAAAGCGGTCGCGAGCACTGGGTGTGTACTCCAGTTTTACGTCACCCTGGTTATTTGCAGTAAAGTTTCGATAAATACCCTGGTAGTTGTTCTTGATGAGACCATCTAGGGGCGTTGAATTCGGCAGAGGATAAAACTCGGGATGGGCGAAAAGATACTTCGCAACGGGGTTGCTTACAACCAAGCCCTTGTTCCCGGTGTAGGGCATAAAGTTGTTCTGTGAATCGTATAGCTGGATTGAGCTTGGCTGCGAAAGTAGCGTTGAAAAGTCACCCTGGCGCATGGCTGCAGTCAACACGGACGCGGAATTTATGCCACCCGTGTGGTAGCGCGCACCGAGATAATCGACGAAAAAGAACAACTTGTCATGAATGAGTGGACCACCGAATGTTGCGCCAAACTGTGATTGGGAAAAGCTGCCCTTCGGAATGTCCTGGTTTTTATTCTGCCAGCTATTGGCATTGAACTTCTGGTTTTGGGTATACCCATAAAACGAACCATGGAATTTATTGGTACCGGACTTCAGCACACTCACGATGCCGCCCCCGTTTACATTGCCGTAGTCTGCGGGCGAGTTTGCCGTAAGAACCTTTACCTCGCCAAGGGAGTCGGGTGCGGGGCTGTATGCAATCAGGTTGTTGAAGGTTTCATTCAGGTCGATACCGTCGAGCGTATAGTTGTTCGACTGTGCGCGGTTGCCGTTCACGTTGGGCGTATCGGTGTAATACGTGCTGCGCGCGATGTTCTGCATGCCTGAAGTGCCGGCCGTATTGACCGAACCCGGTAAATAAAGCGTCAATGAAGAAAAGTCCAGGCCATTGAGCGGAAGATTCTCGATGGTGTTGCTGGTGAACACGAAGCCGAGTGTCGGGTCGGTCGTGTCCAGCGTCGGTGCAGCACTGCCCTGCACATCCACAACGGTGCTGCTGCCGCTGATGCTCAATTGCGGATTGACCTTCACCGTCTGGTTGATCTCAAGGGCGAATGGCGTCGTCGTCTGGTCCGAGAACCCATTCGCGCTTACCGTGACACTGTAACGCCCAATCGGCAGGAACAGGATGCTGTAGGCGCCCTGTCCGTTGGTGGTCTGTGCTGTCTGGACATTGGTGTCCATGTTGGTGGCTGTCACTTTCGCACCGCGCACCACAGCGCCGCTGGAATCGGTAACGATGCCCGTCACGGAACCCGTAACGGTTTGCGCATGCACGTGCAGGCAGGAAGAACTGAGCAGGACGAGAGCGGCCATTGAACGGGATATAGAGCGCAGAACCACGTGGACCTCACAAATAGGGAAAGATGCGGGCCGGCATTCATGCCGCCGACCTTGAAAGGGTTGTACACAGACCCGATTGGCTGAAACTAGACGTGCCGCCGCAGCATTGTCAATCAGAATCTTGCAGAAATATGAAGAAGTATTGAAAGTTCGGAAAAGACGCAGTACTCTGCAGTTCAGGTTCTACCCAAGGGCATGAATGGCGAAGCGTCAGGAAGACCGAACCAAACGGCTGCTGCACCTGCTGTTACAACGCGGTGACACCAGCATTGACGAACTTGCCGCGCTTCTGGAAGCGAGCTCCGCAAGTGTACGGCGTGACCTGATCAAGCTGGAGGAACGAGGCCTGGTGCAGCGGCGGCACGGCGGCGTGGAGCTTGCAGGTGACATGAACTTCATCCCCTTTCGTTTCGACGCAGACTTCGCCCTACGCGAGGAGCGCTTCTCCGACGAGAAGCGAAGGATTGCCGCAGCCGCGGCGGCGATGGTGAAAGAGGGGGACGTTATCGCACTCGGCCCGGGAACGACGACGACTCTTCTGGGGCGCAACCTAAGACACCACGAGAAGCTGCATATCGTTACATCGGCAATGAATATCGGGATGGAACTTTCCGCCTACCCCAATCTGGTCGTAACGCTCACCGGCGGAACGTCGCGTTGGTCCGGCAGCTTTTCCATGGTGGGCAACACGGCGTTCCACGCGCTGCAACGCCTGAACTTCGACAGGGTTTTCTTGAGCGGCACCGCGGTCGATGCAACGCGCGGGTTGTCGGTCATCGAGTCTGACGAAGCCCTGATTTTAGGCGAGATGGTACGGCACGCGCGGCAGGTGATTGTGATTGCCGACAGCAGCAAGCTCGGTGTCGTTGGACCGAATACCGTGTGCGACACCAGCCGCATCCATACGTTGATCACCGACAGCGATGCGGCCGAGGAAGACGTGGCGGCCTTCAAATCCTCCGGTGTCGCCATACTGCTGGCTTAATCGATAGCGGGCCAGGTTGAAGGCGTTTAAACGTTGGCGCGGAACTCCAGGTTTCGTTCCTCGGCGAAATTGCTTTTCCTGCTAGTGTCCTGTGTGGAGCAATGCATCTATAAACCGCGATTTGGAACGGTCGCGAAAAGTGCCTGCATAATTTTCTTGTAAAAAAATGGCGCGCAAAGTAGATTTTTCTTATCCCAAAGTTTTTGCTCATATGGTTCCCGAATGAGCACCTTTTTGTTCAAGCACGCGGCTGGCTCACAGAGCGGCCCTTCGTCAGGAGAACTTTTGATCATGTACACGAACTATCGCAAACTCATCGGTGTCACGTCAGTTGCGCTCTCTTTGGCCGCCGTTGGCGCCGCACAGACCATCACGGGTGCTGTTTCCGGAACCGTCACGGATGCCTCGGGGGCCGTCGTCTCCGGTGCGGCTGTAACCGTCACCAACACGGCCACTGGCGTCGTAACGAACGTGACCACAAACTCGGCCGGCGTATACTCCGCTCGTTTTCTACAAATCGGCACGTACACGACCAGCATCACGGCACCCGGTTTTCAAACGCTGACGACCAAGCCTTTCACCCTGGAAGTGGGCCAGACTGCCAAGGTTGATGGTCATCTACTCATCGGGGCAGAGACCCAGGTCTCTGTAGAAAGCTCACTCGCACCCATCCTAAATACTGAAGACAGCACGATCGGCACCACACTGACGGCGAATACGATTGAGAACATTCCGCTGAACGGCCGCAACTGGTCGAGCCTGACGTTGTTCCTGCCGGGTGCGGTGTCCTCAAATCCAAGTACCTTTGGCGGATCCGGAAACCAGAACGCAATTGAGCGTAACCAGAACGGCGGTGGCGCGTCTCAAGCCAGCATCAACGGCAACCGTGCCGAAGGCAATAACTATCTTCTCGACGGTGTCGAGATCAACGAGACCATCAATAATCTCGTCGGCTACAACCCGAATCCCGACGCTCTCGCCGAAATCCGCGTCATCAGTGCGAACGCCCCGGCAGAATACGGTAACGTCAACGGTGGCGACATTCTGGCCATCACCAAAAGCGGTACCAATGCCTTTCACGGCTCGGTCAGCGCCTACCTGGAAAACTACAATCTCGACGCGAACACCTGGAACCACAAGCACGTGGTTGCCGGCACGGCGTTCCAGCCGCGTGACCGGTACACGCAGTCGCAGTACAGCGGCACCTTCGGCGGTCCCATCATTAAAGACAAGCTGTTCTTCTTCGTGGACTACTTCGGCACGCGATATCATTCGGGGAACACGGCGCTCGCCACCGTCCTGAGCGCGAAGATGCGCACGGGCGACTTCTCGGAACTGCTGAACCCGACGATCATGTGTTCGTCCACGAACGGTGCGTGTTCGTCGCCCAACCAGCTCATCCAGCTGTATGATTCGCTGAACGGTAACCGCCCTTACGTCGGCAACCTGGGCGTAGCCATCAATAGTCCGGCGGCTAAGTATCTGATCGCTCACCCGGAATACTACCCTCTGGCAAACCGCGCTCCAAATGCCAACTCGCCCGTGGTCGATAACTACGTGGCCAACACGAACTCGCAGATCCGCAACGATCAGGGCGATGTCAAAATCGACTACGTTCTTTCGCAGAAAGATCGCTTTTCCGCGCGCTGGCTGCAGGGCGTTGCTAGTGACTTTACGTCCAAGGCGCTGGCGATTCAATTTCCCAGTGGCTCCAGCTACCCGGACAAGGGCTTTGCCCTGAATCACATCCACACATTCTCGCCGGCAATCCTCAATGAATTTCGTGCCGGCTACACGCGCATTCGGTGGCAGCAGGGCAACCCTACCGACACCACCGGCGCGTTTGGCCTCAACGGCAACAATCTCATCGGCATTCCGGGCACGCAGCAGTTTTCTGGCTTTAGCGCGCAAAATATCGATGGCATTTCGGACGCCAATCTCGGCAACTCCGCTGGCGGCACCAACTTCATCAACAACCTGTTCGTGTATGGTGACAATCTTACGGTGCAGCACGGCAAGCACCTGTTCAAGATGGGCGCGGAGTTTATCCGTTACCAGCAGAACAACTTTTACCCCGGCAACGACGGCGCGCTCGGCCGTTTTGACTACGGCCAAGACGCAAACGGAAACAACGTCAGCTTTACGTCGAACCCGAACATCACCAGTACGGCTTTGCCCAGCGCCAAGGGCTACGCGTTTGCAGACTTCGTGCTTGATCGCGTCGCATTTGCCGGTACTGGCAGTGTGACCGGGCGCACCGGCCAGCGGCAGTGGCGCTCGGCCTACTTTGTGCAGGATGACTGGAAGATCATGCCTAACCTCACGCTGAACCTGGGCCTGCGCTACGAGTACTTCCAGCCGATTTATGAAGTCAACAACAAGATGGCCAACGTCGACCTAAACACCGGCCAAGTCCTTTATCCCGGCACGGTACCTGCGGGCGCCATCGCCGGATCGGGTGTCTGCGCGAACCGCGCCTGCTACGATGCGACGTACAACAACTTCATGCCGCGTGTCGGCTTCTCGTACCAGCCCACACCCAAGACCGTGATCCGCGGAGGTTTCGGCATCACTAAGGCGCTCGAGGGTACCGGAGCCAACCTGCGACTCACGTACAACCCGCCATTCCAAGGCTCTTTTGAAAAGACCGGCACGGCTCCTTCGACGACCAGTGCGGGCACCTCGTTTACGCTGGAGCAGGGTTTCTCTGCCAACCCGAACTACTCCGGCTTCTACCGCTCCATGCCGCGCGACATCAAGCCGCAGCAGACCAATGAGTACAGCTTGACGACCGAGTACCAGGTCAATTCCAGGAGTTCACTGTCGGTCGGCTACGTGGGTGAACTGAGCCAGCATTTGATTCAGGCAGTCTCGGCAAATCAGCTGACACGTCCCTGCATCATCAACGGTGTGGTCGACACGAACTACACCGACGCAGCTTGCATCGCGTCCGATCCGGCTCCCTTCCTCAAACTCGTCGGCCAGGGTGGTTTCCTGTTCGAGACGGCAACCCGCGGCATGGCCAATTTCAACGCGCTGGAAACATCCTATCGCCAGCGTGTATCGAAGGGCTTGGAATACACGGTGAACTACACCTATGGCCGTGCCATGACCAATGCCGTCGGCTTTTTCGGCATCAGCGGCATCAACGGTGCCAGCCCCTACGCTCAGAACGCCTATGATAATGCGGCAGAATACGGTCCCGTCGGTTCGGACGTACGCCACAACCTGAATGGTACGGCCGTGTATGCGGTACCTTTCGGACGCGGTCGCCTGTATGGTGCCAACGTCAACCCGCTGATCGATGAAGTTCTCGGCGGCTGGAAAATCTCGATGACGGCCGTTGTATACAGCGGTGCACCGGTTACTATCAGCGGTACGGGCGTCGCCGGCACGGGTAACCGGGCCTCGCGTCCCAACCAGGTAAGCAATTATCGTCCGTCCGGGCACAGCATCAACAACTGGTTTGGCGGCGACAGCACCACGGCCGCAAGCGCCATCCGCAGTAAGTACGTCACGCCTGCGGTCGGTACCTATGGCAACACCCGCGTCGGTTCTGAGCGTGGTCCCGGTTACCAGCAGTACGACTTCTCTGCGTTCAAGGATTTCACTATCTTCCGCGAAAACAAGCTTGGCTTCCGTGTGGATGCCTTCAACCTTTTCAACATCGCCAGCCTGAGCGCGCCCAACAACGACTCCACCAGTGCGAACTTCGGTCAGATCACCGGTGTACGTTCGCCGCAACGGCAGATCCAGTTCTCGGGCAAGTACCAGTTCTAAGTCGGGACCGCAGCAGAAAGGCCGAAGACTTAGGTCTTCGGCCTTTGCCGTCTGCAACTCTCATAGGCACTCCGACTGAACTCTTATCTGTCCATCTGGTGCTATGCTGACCAGACCCCGGCATGCGCATCGTTCAAACGGTATTCGGCGTTTACCATCACTTTGACCTAGCCCGCGAGTTGGAGCGGCGTGGCCATCTTGCCGCCATCTTTTCGACATGGCCCCGGCGTCGTCTGCGGCGTGAAGGTTTGCCGCAGCAGAAGGTTCACACCTTTCCCTGGATCCACACACCCGAGTATCTCGCCCGTCGCGCACGCCTGCTGCCACGCTGGCTCGACGACCAAACCGGCTATGCCAACGCACTCGCCTTCGACGAATACACGCTGCGACGGATGCCGGCATGTGACGCGCTCATCGGCATCTCCGGTTCGTCGCTGAAGACAGGCTTGCTGGTACAGCAGCGTGGCGGCAGGTTTTATTGCGATCGCGGCTCGTCGCATCAGCGATATCAGGAAGAACTCGTTTCCGAGGAGTTTCGCCGTTGGGGCGTGGATGCGCCTGTAAGCGATCCGCGCGACACTCTCCGAGAAGAGAAGATCTACGCCATGGCTGACGGCATCACCGTACCCTCCAGTTTCGCGGCGCGTTCCTTCGTGGCCATGGGAATTCCTGCGGAAAAGGTACACACCATTCCCTACGGTGTTCGGCTCGAAAACTTTCGACCGACGGCAGAGCCGCGATCCGATTGCTTCGATGCGTTATTCGTCGGCGGCGTCGGTCTACGCAAGGGTGTGCCCTACCTGCTGCAGGCGTTTGCAAGCGTGCGCCATCCGCACAAGCGCCTGCGCATCGTCGGTGCACCCTCGCGCGAGATTGCACCGGTACTCGCGCGTCTGCCGCAACAGCACGTGGAGTTTCTCGGTCTGCAGCCGCAGCCACGTGTTGCAGAACTCATGAGCGAAAGTCACCTGCTGGTGCTGCCCAGTATCGAAGAGGGCTTGGCGCTGGTGCAGGGCCAGGCCCTCGCCTGTGGATGCCCGGTGCTGGCAACGACCAACACCGGTTCCGAAGATCTGTATACCGATGAGCAGGAAGGATTTATCGTGCCCATCCGTGATGCCGATGCACTGACCGACCGCATGCAGCGCATCTGCGACGACCCACTCCTGCAGCAGCGAATGCGGGCCGCGGCGCTTGAGCGGGTCAAGAGCCTGGGTGGTTGGCAAACGTATGGCGACCGCTGGGAGGCGCTGCTCCGTTCCAACCTAAACGGGCAGACCTAGGCCGGATCGTAGTTCAGGTTCTGGCTCAGCCAGCGCTCGGCTTCCGGTAACGTCATGCTCTTGCGCGCGCTGTAATCCTCAACCTGGTCGCGATCGATCTTACCCAGACTAAAAAATCGCGACTTCGGGTGCGCAAAGTACAAACCACTCACGCTTGAGCCCGGCCACATGGCGAACGATTCCGTAATGCGCATGCCGGTATTTGTTTCCACGTCCAGCAAGCGCCAGATCGTTCCCTTTTCTGTGTGGTCCGGGCAGGCAGGGTAGCCCGGCGCTGGGCGAATGCCGCGGTACTTTTCCTGGATGATCTGCTCGTTGCTGAGACCCTCCGTCAGACCGTAGCCCCACTCGTCACGCGCAAGTTTGTGCAGACACTCCGCGAAGGCCTCGGCCAGCCGATCGGCCAACGCCTCTGCCATGATCGCGTTGTAGTCGTCGTGCTGCGCGCGGAAGCCGTCGCACATCTCCTTCAGGCCGATGCCGGTTGTTACGGCAAAGGCACCGATCGTATCCTGCAGGCCAGTGTGCTGCGGTGCGATGAAGTCCGAAAGCGAGCGGCAGGGTTCGCTGCCCTCGCGGTTGGCCTGCTGGCGTAGAAAGTGGAGGCGCTCCAGTTCGGTGCTTCTCGATCCGTCGGTGTATAGCTGTACGTCCTCGCCAACGGCGTTCGCAGCGAAAAATCCGTGGACGCCTCGCGCATGCAGCAGCTTCTTTTCGATAATAGTGTCGAGCAGCACCTTGCCTTCCGCCAGAACCTGCCGCGCATGTTCACCCTGCAGTTCATCGTCCAGGATGCGCGGATAAATTCCTCTCAACCCCCAGGTGTGGAAGAACGGCGACCAATCGATGAAGTCGCGCAGCCGTTCCAGCGGGAAATCTTCCAGCACCCGAACACCGAGGAACGATGGCACGGCGAGATCTTCCCGCCGCCACTCGATCGGCGATCGACGGCTGCGCGCCACATCGATGGGTACCACGGTCTGTTTCGGGGTGGCATACGCCTTGCGCAGACCCTCGTATTCGGCCCGGTGCTGCGAAACGAAAGCATCCTTGCCGTCTTCGCTCAATAGGCTCGTGGTCACCGGTACGGCTCGGCTTGCGTCCGATACGTGTACCACAGGTTCGCTATAGTGCGGTGCGATTTTAATGGCGGTGTGTGCGCGGCTTGTGGTGGCACCGCCGATCAACAGCGGAACCTTGAAGTTTTGCCGTTCCAGTTCTTTCGCGACGTGCACCATCTCATCCAGCGACGGCGTAATCAGCCCACTTAGTCCGATGACGTTCGCATTTTCCAGCTTCGCGCGTTCCAGTATCTTCTCTGCCGATACCATCACGCCTAAGTCAATTACTTCGAAGTTGTTACACGCCAGCACCACACCGACAATGTTTTTCCCGATATCGTGCACGTCGCCCTTTACCGTCGCGAGCACGATCTTGCCCTGCGCCTTCACCACCTGGCCGGCGGCAGCCATCGCAGCTTTCTCTTCTTCCATGTACGGCGTCAGGTGCGCGACCGCTTTCTTCATCACGCGGGCCGACTTCACCACCTGCGGCAGAAACATCTTGCCCGCGCCAAACAGGTCGCCGACGACGCTCATGCCGTCCATCAACGGACCCTCGATCACCAGCAGCGGACGCCCCAGTTTCACGCGCGCTTCTTCCGCATCCTGGTCGATGTACGTGTCGATTCCCTTCACCAGCGCATGGGAAAGCCGCTCTTCCACCGTGCCGTTGCGCCACTCTTCGGTTTTCTTTTCCGCAACTTCACTGCCAATGTGCTTCAGCGATTCGCCGAACTCCACCAGCCGTTCCGTCGAATCGGGCCGCCGGTTCAGCAGCACATCCTCAACCAGCGTCTTCAGCTCCGGCTCGATCTCCTCGTACACCTCGAGCATGCCGGCGTTGACGATGCCCATGTCCATGCCGGCGGCGATCGCGTGATACAAAAAGGCGGAATGCATCGCCTCGCGCACCTTGTTGTTGCCGCGAAAGCTGAACGAGATATTCGATACACCGCCACTTACTTTTGCATGCGGTAAGTTGGTTTTAATCCAGCGTGTCGCTTCGATAAAGTCGACGGCATAGTTGTTGTGTTCTTCCATGCCGGTCGCCACGGTAAGAACATTCGGATCGAAGATGATATCTTCCGGTGGAAATCCCACCTCGTCTACTAGAATGCGATAGGCACGTTCGCAGATACGAATCTTTTCGTCATATGTCGCCGCCTGTCCCTGTTCATCGAATGCCATGACCACGACGGCTGCACCATACTTCAGTACCTTCCGCGCAGTCCGGCGAAAAACCTCCTCGCCTTCCTTCAACGAAATGGAG
>CBAAAH010000047.1:9399-11659 GCA_964658865.1 uncultured Granulicella sp. | reverse complement strand
TCATCACGTGGGACTATCTTTGGCCGTACTTGCTGATCCTGCTTGGTGTCTTTCTGCTGCTGGAGCGCGCCGCCCACAACCGCATGCTCGCCGCCGGCCTGGTCATGCCGACGGCAACCGGTTTCGTCGAAGAAACCCCACAGCCCAACACCAGCAACTCCTTCGTGCCCCAGTCCGGCGTGCGCGATGAGGAAGGACGGTAGCCATGAGCTCCACGCCAACCCCACCCAATCTACCGGCCTTCGATCCGTCAAATCGCAACGACCCACGCTACGATCCGCGCTTCGACCCCCGTGCCGCAGCGTCCGGCAATCCCCGCTGGCAACGCGAACAGGCCAGGGCCTGGCAGCGCAACGCGAAAGCCCAGGCCGACGCCGCCCGCGACCAGCAGCGCTTTGTCTTCCGCCAGCAGCGCGACTACATGCGCGCTCAGGCAAAGCAGCAGCGCGACGTCGTGCGTGCGTCCCGGCGCAGCAACCGTGCTCCGTCCATCGTCGGCCCTCTTTGCCTCATTGCAATCGCCGTGGTGGCTCTGCTGCTCCATAACGGTCGCATCTCGTTTCAAGGGCTGCTTACCTGGTACGCCCGCTGGTGGCCCGTGCTGCTCATCGGCTTCGGCCTGCTGCGGCTTGCGGAGTGGGGTATCGACCGCGCTTTCCACCGCCCCGGTCAGCCGATCGTTCGTTACACCATGGGCGGTGGCGTGGTCACGCTGATTCTTCTGCTGGTGCTCACCGGCATTGCCACCCAAGGCGGCATCCACCACAACGACGGCCAGTGGAGCCTCGGCTTTACCGACGGCGACACCTGGAAGCAGTTTCTTGGCAGCAAGCATGAGCAGGACGCGCCGGCGGCTACCCACGCCATCGCCGCCACCGGCGCACTCGTGATCGACAACCCGCGCGGCGACGTTACGGTCAGTGGAACCAGCGACGACGGCCTGTTGCACCTGTCCACGCACAAAGAGGTTTTCACCAGCTCCGACGGCGACGCGCATAACCGCCTGCTTGCGCTAGAACCCCAGTTTTCCGGCTCCAACGACAATCTCGTCCTACGCGTCAACGGCCATGAGAATGACGATGTCGACCTCACCGTCCTCGTCCCTGCCGGGGTACGCGTCAGCGTCAATGCCAACCGCGGCGATGTGAAGGCGACCAACTTCAAAGCCGCCACGTCCGTCACCGCCAACCGCGGCGATGTGGATATCGCGGCCATCTCCGGTCCGCTCACCGTCCGTGTCAACTCCCGCAACAAGTCGGTCACAGCCCACAGTATCGAGGGACCGGTTTCGGTGCAGGGTACCGGCGATGAGATCAACCTCACCGACATCCACGGACCCGTCGGGGTCAACGGCGACTTCTTCGGCGGTGGCCATATCCAGCACGTCACCGGACCGATCGACTATAGCACCACACGCATCACCTTCACGCTGGCCACGCTCGACGGCAACGTCAGCTTCGACGATCATGACGAGTTCTCCGCAGACGATGCTCTCGGCCCGTTCACGCTCAAAACGCGCAGCCGCGACCTTACCTTATCCCGCATTTCCGGCGATATCAATGTCACCAACAGCCACGGGAAGGTCGACCTCTCTGCCATTCCTCCCAATGGCACCATCACCGTCGACAACCACGACGGCGACATCCGCCTTGGGCTGCCGCAGCAGGCGAAGTTCACGCTCGCGGCTGAAACCAGCGATGGCAACGTCACCACCAACTTCGGCCTGGGCAGTACTAACGGCGGCCACGGTACCCTGAATGGCACTGTCGGTGGGGGCGGCAACGCGGTTCGCCTCACGACCACTCACGGCGACATCGCAATCGACCACAGTGGCGATGCCACCCCCATCGCACCCAGGTCGCAGCGTGCACCCATGAAGCTCGGCTTCGGCTCGGTGCCGGCACCGCCGCCGCCACCGGGAGCCCTGCCGCAATCGGCGCAGGAGGCCATCGCCAACGCGCAGGAACAGGTGCGCGAAGCCATGCAGCAAAACAAGCAGCAGATCGCAGAAGCGCGCCAACAGGCGGAAGAAGGTAAAAGGGAAGCACTGCAGCAGGCAGCCGAAGCTCGCCGCGAGGCCCAGCAACAGGGCGAAGAGGCGCGCCGCGCCGCTTCGCAACAGGCTTCTGAGGTACGAAAGGAAGCTGAACAGGCCAAGCGCGAAGCCGCACAGCAAACCGCGGAAGCCAAGCGCGAAGCAAAACAGCAGACCGATGAAGTACGCCGCGAAGCTCGCCGCCAAGCCGATGAAGCTCGCCGT
>CBAAAH010000047.1:0-9389 GCA_964658865.1 uncultured Granulicella sp. | reverse complement strand
ACATCTAGCTCCGAGCCATATGGTTAAAGCGCTCAGACCTGAGATAAAACTCTCTCCTGTCTGCTTTGCCGCCCAGTCGATTCCAGCGGCAACGATAAAGGCCGCCGAATCCGGCGGCCTTTATCGTTGCGCGAAACGCGCCTATTTCAACTCATACCCGGCAAAGAAGTACCCGATCTCAAACGCCGCAGTTTCTTCCGCGTCGGAACCATGGATCGCATTTGCCTTGATCGATTCTGCAAATTTCTTGCGAATCGTGCCCTCTTCCGCGTTCGCTGGATTGGTCGCGCCCATCAGCTTGCGCAGGTCGGCAATCGCGTTTTCCTTTTCCAGCACCATGGGGAAGATCGGGCCACCGGCCATGAACTTCGTTAGGTCACCAAAAAACGGGCGCTCGGCGTGAACGTGGTAGAAGCCTTTCGCCTGCTCTTCCGTCAGGCTCATCCGCTTGATGCTCACAATCTTGAACCCGGCCTTTTCAATCTCCGCAAGAATGCCTGCGGTGTGGCCGTTCCGGACTGCATCCGGCTTCACAATACTGAACGTGCGCTGCAACATGAATACTCCTCAAACCCTGTAGAGAATGTCTGGAAATATTGTACCGGCTCGTACTCTACCGAGCCTCGGAATTGCTGTCGTTCAGGTCGGGCAAAAACAGCGAGAACACGGTGCCGCTCTTGCCATTCACACTGCTCTCAGCCCTGCGCGATCGAACGCCAAGCTGCCCACCGTGCCGGTGCACCAGCGTGTGCGAAATCCAAAGCCCAAGTCCAGAGCCGGCGGAACCCTTGGTGGTAAAAAACGGCTCGAAGATGTGCTCCGCGATGTCCCTGCTCATGCCATGGCCGGAATCCGCGATAGAAATGCGGGTGCCGCGGCGGCGCGTATGGATACAACGGGCCGGTTTGGCGCGCACGACGATTTTGCCTCCACTCGGCGTGGCGTCGATGGCGTTACCCAGCAGGTTATTCAAAATTTGCCGTACATCGCCTTCCAGCACCATCACTGCGTTCTGATCGTCACGATAGTCCACCGAAATCTCGATGCGTGTGTGCTTTAGGCGTCCCTGGTACATCGCTACCACGGGATCGATGAGCTGCCGGGCGGTCACGGGCACGGCTTTTACCGCATGGCGCTGAAAACGCAGGGTTTGTGAGGCAATCTGCGAGACGCGCCGCAATTCCTCTTCTGCTTGTTCCACATAGATGCAGCTTTCTTCCGACAGCGCAGGGTCCAGATGAATCAGGTACAGCAGGTTCGTCACCGCCTCCAGCGGATTGTTGATCTCGTGTGAAATGGAAGCGGCAAGCCGGCCAACTGCAGCCAGCTTGTCCGCTTGGAGCAGAGCATCTTCTGCGCGCTTCTGTGCTGTTACATCCGTCAGCGCAAGGCTGATGGTTTCGATGCTGCCGGAGTTGTCGTAATTTGGCACCGCGTTTACCAGCAGGTGGCGCTCCATCCCGGGATTTGCCAGAATCTCGATCCGCACCAGTGCATTGTGCATGGGCTGGCCGACGGCAGCTTTTGCCAGCAGTGCACCGGTCTGCGACACGCTGAATGTACCCACACGGCATCCAAGCATCTGCTCCTGCGATACTCCCATCATCTCGGCGTACCGCAGATTCACACGCAGGTAGCACAGCGTCTTCGCATCCAGCAGGCCCAGCGCGATCGGCGCATTGGCGTACACCGCCTCTACCTCGCGCCGCGCATGCACCTGTTCCGTGACGTTTGCTGCGGTCGACATCAGGTCGCCGTTCTGCAGCCGGCTCAGAGACCACCGCCAATATGTTGTGCCGCGCCCCACACCCTCCAGAGCGTAGCTCTCTGCAAGAAACGTCTCCCCCGTGCACTGAACTTTCTCCACAATGGCGTGCATTTCTTGTAGGTTGCCAGGCGGTACCACATCGAAAAGGCTCATGCCCTCCAGCGGAATCCCCTGAAACGCTGGGTCCATTGCGTGCGCGTAAGACTCATTCGTCCAAAGGTGGCAAACGTTCCGGTCAAGCACCGCAATGCCCACCGGTGCGTTTTGTGCCACCATGCTCAGCAGTTGCTGTTGTTCTCGAATCTGGTCAGCCGCCGCACGCTCCACGCTCTCCTGCAGTTGCCGCTGCCGCTCCATCGTCTCCGCGGCAAACTCGGTCAAAATTCGGGCCGACGCGCTGACCTGCCGAATCGCTTCCACCTGTTCAGTTTCAAGCGCGAGGCGTGCATTCTCCGCGGCTACACGGCCCCGTACATCTTTCATTGTCACTACAGTGCACGCCGTGCCGTCCGGCAACGCCACGGGTGAGGCAGAGCATTCCACCTCCACTGCAGAGCCGTCCACCGCCCACATTGTTTCCCGAGCATCCCTCAGCGTTTCACGACGGTCCCGCGCCTGCATCAGGCGACAGTCTTTCTCGTCGAAGGGGCTTCCATCCGCGTGATGGTGGTGCACCAGCCGGTGCATATTCTGGCCCAGCGCCTCTGCCTCGCTGTACCCCAGTAGGCGCTCGCACGCTTGATTCAGGCGAACGCACCGCCCCGCAGCATCCACTGCATACAGTGCGACGTCGATTTCATCGAGTAGAGATATCCCAGGGCTCCGGAATAAACCTCCGTGAGACGCCTTTTCCGTGCTTTGGTCGCTGCTGCCCATCTCACCGCACCATCAAGCAAAATCTCTGCATACATGGTGGGATGCATTGTTGCTGTGTCGCGTACATAACTTAATGCGGCCACTTCAAGCCAGACATTAGGTTTTAACTAATGATCCGTCCATATGCAGGTCTCTGCGTGCGCGGCCGAAGGCTTTGCACGTTTGAGAGCAGCGCATTTATCGGCCCAGCACCCGCGCCATGGTCTCGCCAATCTCCGCGGGCGACTTCACCACGTGAATGCCCGCTTCGGCCATTGCCGCCATCTTGCTTTCAGCCGTGCCTTCGCCACCGCTGATAATCGCACCTGCATGGCCCATGCGACGCCCCGGCGGTGCCGTCTGTCCGGCGATGAAGCCGACCACCGGCTTCTTCACATGCTCCTTGATGTAGGCTGCCGCGGCTTCTTCGGCCGTGCCGCCGATCTCGCCGATCATGATGATCGCCTCGGTCTCCGGGTCCTCGTTCAGTAGTTTGAGCGCGGCGACGTGGTTGGTCCCGATGATGGGATCGCCGCCGATGCCGATCGCCGTTGACTGCCCAATCCCGCGCGTCGTGAGTTGATAGACCGCCTCATACGTCAGCGTGCCCGACCGGGACACGATGCCGACCGAGCCTTCCTTGTGAATGCGCCCCGGCATGATGCCAACCTTGGCCTTGCCCGGCGAAATCACCCCAGGGCAGTTCGGCCCGATCAGCCGGCTTTTCGATGCCCGCACGATCTCCCACGCCTTCACCATGTCCAGCGTCGGAATGCCCTCGGTAATGCATAGGACCAGCGGTAACTCGGCGGCGACCGCCTCCAAAATCCCATCGGCGGCAAACGGCGGCGGCACAAAAATTACGCTCACATTCGCGCCCGTCTCCTTCACCGCCTCCTCGACGGTATTGAAGACAGGGAAGCCCTCAACTATCGTCCCACCCTTGCCCGGCGTCACACCACCAACGACGTTCGTCCCATATTCCTGGCAACCCTTGGCATGAAACATCCCCTCACGCCCGGTAATGCCCTGCACAATCAACCGCGTATTTTTATCAACCAGTACGGACATGGTTCTCCTTTTCTAGGCACTGGGCACTAGACGATCTTGGAAATCAAACTATTTAACATTCGGCCTAACTCATCGCACTGCGTCAGGGCACTTTTAATCGAAGCAAGTTCAAACCGCTCCGCGAGCAGCAACTGCGTCTCGACCTGCATGAGCGATCCAAACGCCATCGTAAGAAACCGCCGGTAGTCTCCCGTATTCATTCGGCCGTATCCCTCGGCGATGTGGCTCGGAATCGCGACACTGCCACGACGCAACTGAGAAGTAAGGCCAAACCGTTCATCCGTCGGAAACCGCTTCGTCAACGGATACACCGCTGCGCACAAATCCATACTGCGCTGCCAAACCAGCAGGTCGCGGTAGGACTTGATCTCACTCATGCCCAGTGCCTAGTGCCTGCTCTTTTGCCGCTTCTACGGCCAGCTTCGCTGCCTCAGCCATCGTTTCGCCGACGGCATACTTTATGCCCGACTCCGCAAGAATCTTTCGCCCTTCCTCGACATTCGTACCCTCAAGTCGAAGGATGAGTGGCAACTGCACATGCAGATTCTTTGCGGCGGCAACAACGGCAGTGGCTAAGACATCCACCCGCAAAATCCCACCGAAGATATTGATGAAGATCGCCTTCACATTCTTATCTGCCAGCAAAATCGCAAACGCCGCCTCAATCTGCTGCTGGTTCGCGCCGCCGCCCACATCCAGAAAGTTTGCCGGCGACCCACCCGCGTAGTGGATAATGTCCATTGTCGCCATCGCCAGCCCGGCGCCGTTCACCATGCAGGCAATGGAGCCGTCGAGCTTGATGTAGTTCAGCGAATCCTTGCTCGCCGCGACCTCCAGCGGGTCTTCTTCCGCTACGTCGCGCAGTTCCTTCAGGTCCTTGTGGCGATACATGGCGTTGTCGTCGAAGTCGATCTTGCAGTCCAGCGCCAGCAGCTTGCCGTCTTTCGTGGTCACGAACGGGTTGATCTCCATTAGCGAGCAATCCGTCTCGGTGAACGCCTTATACAGCCCGAGCATAAAGCCGACAGCCTGATTGATCTGCGGCCCCGCAAGGCCCAGCTTAAACGCGAGATTCCGCGCCTGCCATGCCTGCAGTCCGACGGCGGGTTCAATCGGCTCTTTATAAATAGCGTCCGGGGTCTTTGCGGCAACCTCCTCAATTTCCATGCCACCCGCCTGCGACGCCATGAACGTGAGTTTGCCCGTCGCGCGGTCCAGCACGATGCCCAGGTACAGTTCGCGGTCGATCGCCGATCCCTGCTCGATGAGTAGCCGCTGCACCTTCTGCCCGGCCGGCCCGGTTTGGTGCGTGACGAGCTGCATGCCCAGAATCGCTGAAGCCGCCGCATTCGCCGCCGCCAGGTCTTTCGTCACTTTCACGCCGCCACCCTTGCCGCGGCCGCCCGCATGAATCTGCGCCTTCACCACAACGACCGGATTGCCCGCGCTGAACAGCTTCTTTGCTTCGGTATCGGCGGCTTCCAGCGTGTTCACCATCTCGCCCTCGGGCACGGGCACGCCGTACTTGCGCAGAATTTCCTTGGCCTGGTACTCGTGAATCTTCATCGGTGCATCGCTCCCGTGCGGCAATCGCCAAACCCCTGCATGGTAGCGAACCGCCCCAACGCGCAGCAAACGCGGTGACCGCACAGCCGTGCGCTTACCGCCCAACCCGCCCATGGCGGCGAAACCGGGTGCCCTTGCCTCGCGCTTTCGGCATGGGGTTCACTGCCTCATGGTTGAAGGAAAGTGAAACAATCGGTCCTTAGATGACCTCCGACGCCCTGCTCACTGCCGGCCTTTCTCAACCGCTCGCCGGTGACCAGGCACGCGACCTGATGACCGCCCTTCTGGAAGGCCGCTACACCGAGCAGCGGATCGCCGATCTGCTCACCGCCCTACACCATCGCGGCGAAACTCCCGTGGAACTCGCCGGCTTCCAGACCGCAATTCAGGCTGCCTCCACGCCGCTGCCGTTTACCGATATTGAGCGCGACACCCTGGTCGACACCTGCGGTACCGGTGGCGACGGCAGCAACTCCTTCAATATCTCCACCGCCGTTGCACTGACCGCGGCAGCCGCAGGCGTGCCCATTGCCAAACATGGCAATCGCAAGGTTACCTCCAGGTGCGGCTCGGCTGACATCCTGGAGCGGTTGGGCGTGCCCGTCGACCATACCCCGCAAACCGCCGTCGCCGCCATCCGCCAACACGGCTTCGCCTTCCTGCTCGCACCGTCCATGCACCCGGCCATGCGCCACGCCGCGCCGGTCCGTCGCCGCCTCCCATTTCGTACGGTGTTCAACCTGCTCGGCCCCATGTCGAACCCGGCGGGCGCACGCCGGCAGTTGCTCGGCGTCTATTCCGCGCATGCCGTCACGCAGGTGGCACAGGCACTGGCCGCCCGGGGTACCATGCGTCGCGCGTTGGTCGTCCATGGCACAACGCCCACCGGCACCGGCCTCGACGAGCTTTCGCTCAGCGGCGACACCATTGCCGCGGAGGTGCAGGGAACCAGTGTCCGCGCGATGATGCTCACGCCGGAGGACGCTGGCTTGCCTCGCAACGACGACCCGCTGCCTGGCGGC
This sequence comes from uncultured Granulicella sp., assembly GCA_964658865.1. Lineage (GTDB taxonomy): Bacteria > Acidobacteriota > Terriglobia > Terriglobales > Acidobacteriaceae > Terriglobus. Next base: position 3,107 of record CBAAAH010000047.1, on the reverse strand, counting down.
GATCCGGAAGAGAACGAAGCCATCCTGCGCGCGGTGTTCGCCGGTGAGCGTGGCGTCGCGCGCGACATCGTCCTGCTGAATGCAGCGGCAGTTTTTTGGGTCGCGGACCACGCTGCAAAGCTGCGCCTGGGCGCGGAACTTGCCGCTCACACGATCGACACGGGCGCCGTGACACGCCTGCTGTCCGATCTTGCGACACACGCGCGAAAGGCCTGACGAAAATTCTGCGCCGTGCCGCGTTTCTGCAACAAACCCGCGTCGCATGCGTGCGATACTCCAACCTACCCCATGACTCCCAAACTGCAACGGCGCTTCGACTCGCTTGAGCGCAGCAAAGCCGCGATGCTCGACTCGCTGCATGGCTGGACGCCCGAACAACTGGCGTTTCGCCCAGCTCCCGGCGCATGGTCCGCGGCAGAGATTCTTGACCACATCGCCCGTACGGAACAGGGCATTCTGATGGTCGTCCGCGGCAATCTCGAGGCGCCAAAGCCGCTCGGCAAAAAGGATCGGCTTAGCAGCTTCGTCGTTCGCTGCATCATGCGGTCGCCGCTTAAGGTCAAAGTTCCGGCAGAGGCCACGGCCATCGTGCCCAGCGAAACCGCCGATCCCGACGAGGCCATCGCCGCCTGGGAAAAGGTGCGCACCCGCTGGTGCAAGCTGGTCATGGCGGCCACGCCAAGTCAGATTGAGGGCGGCGTCTTCAGCCATCCGCGCGGCGGCTGGATGAGCCTGGCCGACACGCTGCTCTTCCTGCGCCTGCACCACGAACACCACCTGTCCCAGCTCGCCCGCCTGCAAAAGGCCCTACCCGCTTAATGACGGGGCGAAGATGTTTACCACATCAATATCCCGCGCGATCAGGTCCGCCTCGCCGTAAACGCAGTCATTACAATTTGCCTCACAACTGCTTTACGTCCCTCTAGTCTGCCGTCTTTTTGAAAAGCGTGCGCCCGACAGGTATAGCGCCGCTCTCCCGCAGCACTGCGTAACCTTCGGAGACTACCGATCATGCCCATCGCTCATACCCGCACCCTCCTCGCCCTCGCCGCCCTCATGGCACCGCTTGCCGCCTTCGCGCAGGGTTCTTTCACCGCACGTTCTCAGGTACGCGGCCCCATCCTGGACAGCCAGCGCACCCTCCTCGCAGGCAATGTCCGTTCCGCTGCCACCGACCCCGCCAACGACCGCGGCGAGGTCTCCCGCAGTCTTCCGCTGAACGGCCTTCTCCTGCAACTCAAGCGATCGCCGGAGCAGGAAGCTGCCCTCGACGCCTATATTGCCAGCCTGAACGACAGTACCTCGGCCAACTTCCACAAGTGGCTCACCGCGACGGAGCTAGGCGAGCAATACGGCCCCGCCAAGACCGACCTCGTTGCCGTCTCCGACTGGCTCAAGGCTCAGGGCTTCACCGTGAATTCGGTCGCCACTACCGGTATGACCATCGACTTCTCGGGCACTGCCGCCCAGGTTCAGGCCGCCTTCCAGACCTCCATCCATAACCTTTCCGTCGATGGTGTCAGCCATATCGCCAACGTGCAGGATCCTTCGATCCCCACGGCCATCGCCGGCGTCGTTAGCGGCATCGCGTCGCTCAACAACTTCCGCCCGCACCAGCTCCACCATGAAATTCATCCCACTCACTTCGACGCTCACACGGGCCAGCAGACCAGGGAAGGCGTTGCCTTGACCGCCGCCGGAACCCTGCATCCGGACTACGCGTTTACTTCGGGCAGCAGCACCTACCAGGCCGTCGTTCCCGGTGACCTCGCCACCATCTACAACCTCAATCCGTTGTTCACCGCGGGCATCTCCGGCCAAGGCCAGACCATCGTCGTCATCGAAAACACGAATGTCTACTCCACCGCCGACTGGACCACCTTCCGCTCGAAGTTCGGACTTTCCTCCTACACTGGCGGCACCTTTACCCAGACTCACCCCGGCAACTGCACCAACCCCGGCGTGAACGCGGCAGACGGTGAAGCTATCCTCGACGCCGAGTGGGCGTCCGCCGCCGCACCCTCCGCCGCCATCGTGCTTGCCTCCTGCGCCGACACCACCACGACCTTCGGCGGCCTCATCGCGCTCAACAACCTCATCAACTCCACCAGCCCGCCCAAAATCGTCTCGATCAGCTACGGCGAGTCTGAAAGTGAAAACGGCGCCACCGCAAACGCCGCCTACAGCTCGGCTTACAAGAACGCCGTCGCTGAAGGCATCTCTGTCTTCGTTTCTTCCGGCGACGAGGGTGCGGCCAGCAGCGACCCCAATGCAACGAAGGCCACCCACGGTATCGCCGTTTCCGGCTTTGCCAGCACGCCCTACAACGTGGCCGTGGGAGGAACCGACTTCGGCGACACCTACGCCGGCTCCACCGGCACTTACTGGAACACCACCAATACCAGTACCTTCTCCTCTGCCAAGAGCTACATCCCCGAGATTCCGTGGAACGACTCCTGCGCGTCGAAGTTGATCGCCACAAAGGCGGGCTACTCCACTACCTATGGCACGTCAGGCTTCTGTAACTCCACTACCGGCAAGGCAAACTACCTCTCCACCGGTTCTGGCTCCGGCGGCCCGTCCGGCTGTGCTACCGGCTCTCCCACCACCACCGGCGTCGTCAGCGGCTCCTGCAAGGGCTACGCCAAACCCGCGTTCCAGAGCGGCATCGTCGGCAATCCGGCAGATAGCGTCCGCGATATTCCAGATGTCAGCCTCTTCGCCGCGAACGGCGTGTGGGGACACTATTATGTCTACTGCTACACCGATACGGCTAACGGTGGCGTCTCCTGCTCCGGCGCGCCCAGCACCTGGTCCGGTGCCGGCGGCACGTCGTTCGCGTCGCCCATTCTCGCGGCAATGCAGGCATTGGTCAACCAGAAAACTGGCTCTGCGTGGGGCAATCCCAATCCCACGTACTACAACCTAGCCAAAGCCGAGTACGGTTCCACCGGCAACGCTAACTGCAGCAGCAACTTGCCCTCGTCTACCTGCACGTTTTACGACGTCAAGCAGGGCGACATGGACGTGAACTGCACCGGCACCCACAACTGTTACCGCCCCAGCGGCACCAACGGTGTGCTCTCCACCAGCACCACCAGCTACCT
>CBAAAH010000046.1:0-11709 GCA_964658865.1 uncultured Granulicella sp. | reverse complement strand
GAATGACCCCTCACAGAACCGCATGGAACCGCATTGTGAAGTCCGCTAAGTCGCTGTAAACATTGTGTTTTCAATGTGTGCGAAGTGAGGGATAGGGACTCAAAATCCGCCGAGGGCAACCTCGTGGGGGTTCGCCCCCCCTCCCGGCACCAGGATGAGCTTTATGAACTAAATAGATTGGGCACAAGGATTTCTGAGTTTCGATAGGCCTTTATGCTTGCAGTCACGAACGTTCAGACCAAGCAAAGAGGGCCTTTTACGAGGCCCTCTTTTACGTGCTCTGCAATAAGTTAAAACTGCGTGCGGACAGACGGTTCGCGATCGTAGATGCGGCCGTGAGCGACCTTTTCAAAATATGCCTTTGGGGTTGGATGATGCAGAACACCTGCATCTGCGACGACACCGGCCGCGGTGAGCAATGGTTGCGCGTCAGTAGTTGCGCCAAGCACCTTAAGGTGCGCGAACGCGTCATGCACCCACGTAACGGCTGCGGCTTCCTTCGATAGTGTTGCGGCACTGTCTGCAGAGAGCGCAACGTATGCCGCGTCGAATAGGACGGAAGATCCACCGGCAAGCTGGAAGTCAGCGCGGATCAATGTGCCGTCTGCAGCTTTTGCGCCGCCAACCTTGGGCGCGATGACCTTCACTTCTGCACCGCCTTGCACTGCTGCGGCCTTCAATGCATCGACCAGCTTTGCGTCCGTGCCGTCTGCGACCAGCACACCGATTTGCTTCGTCTTGATGCTCGGAATCATCTTCTTGACGATGCTAAGTGAGGGCGAAGGCTTGAGATCCGTGCGTGCGGGCTTGGTGGTCGGCACGGGTGTGATGGGGTCGGTCATGCCGAGGCCGTTTGCGACACGTTTCGCAATCTTTGCGCTCACGTTGGCAAGCTGGCCAAGCATCGTCATCCGCACGTGCTCGGTCTGCACCTTGCTCAATTCGAAGATGAAGGCAGAGATAATGTGATTCTGCTCCGGCTCCGTTTGCGAGTTGAAGAACATCAGTGCCTGGCTGTAATGGTCGCGGAACGACTCCGCACGCACGCGCAGCTTATCGCCTTCTTCGTGTGCCATGTAGGAGTTGTAGCCCATCTTCGCATTCTGCCGCGGCGTATTTGCCTCCAGCGAACTGGGCGAATAGGCCACACGGCCTTTCTGCGGAATCATCGTCATATGGCCGTCACGCTGCATATTCATCGCAGGGCAGGCAGGACGGTTGACGGGAATCTGCTCGTAATTGGGGCCGCCGAGACGTGTGATCTGCGTGTCGATGTATGACAAGTTGCGGCCCTGCAGGAGCGGATCGTTGGTAAAGTCGATGCCGGGCAAGACGTCGGTGGTGGCAAAGGCGACCTGCTCGGTTTCGGCAAAGTAGTTATCGACGTTGCGGTCGAGCACCATGCGCCCAACAATGCGCAGGGGAATCTGCTCTTCCGGGATCAGTTTGGTTGCGTCGAGCACATCGAAATCGAAGCTGTTCGCAAATTCTTCATCGAAGAGTTGAACGCCAAGCTCCCATTCGGGGAAGTTCTGCTCTTCAATGGCATTCCAAAGGTCGCGGCGGTGGAAGTCGGGATCGGCACCGCTGATTTTGAGCGCTTCATCCCACACGACAGAGGCCATGCCGAGCTTGGGGCGCCAGTGAAACTTCACATACGTCGACTTCCCTTCCTCGTTGACGAGGCGGAACGTGTGCACGCCAAAGCCTTCAATCATCCGGAAGGAGCGAGGGATAGCTCGGTCCGACATGATCCACATAAGCATGTGGGTAGATTCCGGCGTGAGCGAAGCCCAGTCCCAAAACGTGTCGTGCGCGGTCTGCGCCTGCGGAAATCCGCGGTCCGGCTCCTGCTTGGCGGCGTGAATCAGGTCGGTGAACTTAATTGCGTCCTGAATGAAAAAGACGGGAATATTGTTGCCGACGATGTCCCAGTTGCCTTCGGACGTATACATCTTGACCGCGAAGCCACGGACGTCGCGCGCCGTGTCTGCCGAACCCATGTTGCCGCCGACCGTGGAGAAGCGTACGAAAACGGGAGTCTTGGCGCCGGCTTCGGTCAGCACCTTGGCCTTCGTGATGCCTTTTAAAGAATCGGTCAGCTCAAAGTAGCCCCGCGCGCCATAACCACGGGCGTGAACGATACGCTCAGGAATGCGCTCGTGGTCGAAGTGCTGGGTCTTTTCAATCAGCATGAAATCTTCAATCAGCACAGGTCCGCGGGCATTTGCCTTGAGCGAATTCTCGTCGTCGGCAATGACGGTACCGCGCTGGTTAGTCATGTTCGAATGCGTGCCGCCAGCCTGTTGATGAAGCTCTCCACCGGTGCCAACGATCGTCTCGCCGGTATCCGGTGCGTGCGGAATCATTTCCTTCTTCATGGAACTCCGATGTGCTGCCTTATGTTCAAAGTGGATGCATCTCGAGGAGATGCAACGAATGCAGGTTACGGAATCGGATGCACAAGCTGAAAGAAGGTGGTTCCACGATGCAACGCCATTCTGCCTCACAAGAGAGAGCAAGCAGCTACAGCGTTACAGCCGCCCTGGCAACAAAAGCAGGAACTGCCAGATAGCCGATGCTTCCAACCAGTTTGCCTTGGAGCAAGCACGGTGCTTCAATAGCTATAGTGCGAAAAATCCTGTCCATGCTGTTGCTCGTGCTGTTTCTCGCGCCTGCTGCGCTGCCCATGCTGGTGCACGCGCAGCACGCAGGAAGCGGCATGCCAGCGTGTTGCCGCGCGAACGGCAAGCATCATTGCGGCATGAGCATGACGCAACGGGCGGCAAGCGTCAGTCATGGACCTGAGATGACGCCGCCTCGTGAAACCTGCCCTTTCGCTTCGCATGCCATCGTCGCGTCTCACCCGGATTTCTCTACTCCCGCAAATCGCGTTGAGATTGCCGCTTCTCTTGTCGCGCATCCCGCCGGTATTGCGCAGACCGAATCGAAATGGCGCATTGCGCGTGATCGAGGCCGACAGAAGCGCGGACCCCCAGTGGCACGGCAAGCCTGAATCTGCCACATGCGAACAAAACCGTTTCTTAGAGAACGGTGATCCTGGTCGCTTCAAATCGTTGGCCGAAGTTGTCTTGACCGAGACAAGCTGCGTCAAGGATGCTTCTCGCTTTCAGAGCTACGTCGTTCAGCCTGAGGCGATCACCCCATCGCGGCCGTGCACGCACGCCGCGGTGCAGGAGAGCTTTGTGTTTCGATCAACACTGCTGCAAGTTTGTGCTGTCACTTCACTGTTCCCCGCCTGCGCCGCAACGGCGCAGGAGACCCTGACGACCGCTTCTATCTCTGGCCGTGTCACGGATGCAACCGGCGCCGTAGTTCCCAACGCCACGGTCACGGCGGTGCAGCCCGCCACGAACCAGGCGCAAACCGCGCAAACCGACGCACAGGGTCGCTACCGCATTCCCTATCTTCCGGTAGGCCTGTATCGCGTTACCGCGGTGGCGGATGGTTTTGCCCCATCGCAGCAACGTGCACAGCTAACCGTGGGGTCGGCTTTCGATCTTTCTTTTGCACTTGGGGTAAGTGCCGCCAGCAGCACGGTTGAAGTAACAGCCAAGCCGCCCATCGTCGAGCAGGACAGGAGTCAGTTGGCACAGACCGTCAGCGAAGCGGAAGCGACACATTTGCCATTCAGCGGCCGCAACTATCTCGACCTGGCACTGCTGGTTCCGGGGGTTTCCCCCACCAATACAGCAAATGGACAGACCTTTGCGGAGACCTCGGAAGTCGTGGGCCAAGGCTATTCCATGAACAGCCAAAGAAACTTTTCCAACGGATTTATCGTGGACGGCTTATCTGCCAACGACGACGCCGCAGGCCTGGCCGGTAATGTCTATGGGCTGGATGTCATTCGTGAATTCCAAGTGGTAACCTCGGGCGCGCAGGCGGAGTTCGGCCGTGCGCTTGGTGGCTACTTCAACATCATTACCAAGAGCGGCAGCAATGAGCTGCACGGCGATGCCTACGGCCTTTTGCGCAACCAGAGATTGAACGCCAATAACGCGCTGAGTGGCAGCCGGCTTCCTCTGACACAGGCACAGTATGGCGGCAGCCTGTCTGGCCCGGTGCGGCGCGATCGCACCTTTGCATATGCGAATTTCGAACAGCGGCGATTGAACACCGATGGCATCGTAACCATTACTCCGGCGAACGCATCCGCGATCAATCGCAGGCTGCTTTCGGTCGGCTACAAGGCACCGCTGCTGCCTGTAGGAACGGCAGCAACGACGTTATACCCAACGACCGTACATACGACTACGGGCTTTGTACGAGCCGATCATGCCTTCGGTGCCCACGACCAGTTCAACCTGCGCTACAGCACCTATCGCCTCGACAGCATCAATGCCCGCGGTGTAGGCAGCCTGGCTGCCGTCAGTTATGGGACCGCGGTGCAGGATGTAAATCATACAGTTGCCATGAGTAACATCAAGACGATTTCGCAGCACACGTTTAATGAAACTCGCGGCCAGCTCACTTATGACAATCTAAATGCGCCACCGAACGATACGGTAGGGCCTGCAGTGACCATTGCTGGTGTTGCTTCGTTCGGCAGATATTCCTCTTCGCCAACGGCACGGCTGAACTACCTGTATGAAGGTGTCGATAACCTCGTGATGCAACACGGTGCGCACACCATCAAGACGGGCGTGGATTTTCTGTATAACCTCGATACCATCACCTCGCCGCAGCAGCTTAAGGGTGCCTACACGTTCTCCTCACTGTCTACATTTCTTGCAGGAACCTATAACACCCAGGGATTTACCCAGTCGTTCGGCAGTCCGTTGGTCACGCAAAGCAATCCGAATGCGGGTCTTTATGCGCAGGACGAATGGCGGGTTTCGCCGAAACTGACTGTGAATGCCGGCATACGCTATGATTTGCAATTTCTGCACACCATTTCTACGGATCGCAGTAACGTATCGCCCCGCATCGGTTTCGCCTGGTCGCCCAATGACAAAGGCATGGTCATGCGCGCAAGCTATGGATTGTTCTATGACCGCATCCCCCTGCGCGCACTTGCCAATGCCCTGCTTTCCGCAAACAATACAACGAACGTCAATCAGGCTGCCCTGCTGAGTTACACGTACAGCCCCGGTCAGATGGGCGCTCCCACGTTTCCGAACATCGCCGCTGCACCACCCGCAGGTGCCGCGATCAATTACACGCTCATGAACCGGTCCATCCCTCATGCGTTTGCGCAGCAGGCAAGCGTCGAAATCGAGCAACAACTCTCAAGCCGCGGCAGCATCGCACTTAGTTATCAACACCTGCGAGGGGAGCACCTGCTGACGACACTGAATACCAACATCAACCCCGATGGCAGCAGACCCAATCCAGCCCTGGGCAATGTACGAGCTTACGATGGACGGTCCGATTCGTATTATGACGGTCTTGCTGTGTCAGTCATTCAGCGGCCTGCTACGTGGGCAAGCGCGCGCCTGTCCTATACGTGGTCCAAGGCGATCGACGATATTGGCGAATTCTTTTTCAGCGCACCCGTGAATAACTTTTATATGGGAGAGGATCGCGGCCGCTCCGACGACGATCAGCGGCACCGCGTCGTGTTCGATGCCACCGTGGCGACTCCGATGACGTCCGCATCCACGTTCACTGGCCACCTGGCACATGGGTGGCGCGCCGGTGCAATCCTGCAGTACTACTCAAGGCTGCCGTTCAACGTGCTAACCGGGACCACGACGAAACAGGCCACCACGCAACGGCCCTGCGCGCCGGGGTATAGCCTGGCCGCGAATGGGGGCGTGAACCCATGCACCGAAGCTTTGCCGGGCAGCATGATCGCCCGAAATACGGGGATTGGATTCGATTACTTCGGGCTGAACGCAAGGGTAAGCCGAACGTTTGCCGTAACGGAACGTGTTCGGCTTGAAGCCATTGCGGAATCGTTTAACGCCCTGAATCATCGCAACGACATGATTCCGAACGCAACCTTCGGCACGGGGACAACCGCTGCGGCAACTTTTGGCCAGGCAACTGCCGTGGGCGATCCGCGAAGTGTGCAACTGGCGGCGCGCCTCATGTTCTGATTGCTCGATCAGATTCGTTCTCGCACAGGCAGGCGAATCCAGCATCAGCGTACCTGCTATTGGGTTCGCCAAATCTCGGTTCAGAGAGCCGAGAGTGGCGATGCGATGCAGACGAATCATGACTGTTCTCCTGAGGAGCTACTTTGCTTTGCTCCCCAGCCATGCCTGGCGGAATTGCCGTTGCGCCGGTGAAAGCGGAAGTCCCGCGTCCTCAACGGGAATTACCTCCAGCATGGTTGGCTGGACCAGGGTTACCGCTGCGTGCACCGCTTGCCCACGGCGGCGAAACTCAACCTCGATACTGTCTCCGGCTTTCTTTCCCGCGAGTACTTTGGGCAGGTCTTCCGGCAGAGTAAGCGGTGTTCCCGCAACGGAAATGATTTCGTCTCCGCGGTCGATGCCGGCAAGGTAGACCGGAGAACCGATGATGGTTGGATCGGTGACAAGCAGTGCGTTGTTGCCTGTTGTCAGCCGTAGAGCGCCCAGCGTTGGCGGTCCCCCTTTCGTTCGCAGAACAAACCCGGCCCGCAGCAGCAACGGGGCATAGTCGATTTTTTCTGTTCCCGCGACATAGCGTTTCACAAAATCCGCGGCGAAGGCGGCATCTCCACTGACGACGGCGAGTTGCTCCTGCACATCGGTGATGGTGTATGGCCTGCCCACCAGCCCGGGTGCGGGTCCGCCCGGCTTGCCATAGTTGCGCCACATGGCACGCATCAAGTCGTCCAGCGTCACGTGCGAATCGGAACGCGCACGCAGCGTAAGGTCCAGCCCCAGGGCAATCACATCGCCATAGGAGTAATACGAAACAAAATCGTTGTTGCGGTACTTTGGAAAATCGTCGCTGCTGCCGTCGACCAATGGCGCGAGGCGGCTTATGTCCATGGCCGAGCGATAGCTGCTGCCGGGTGTTTGCAGGACATACGTCAGGTCGCCCGCAAATGCCTGCAGGTTCATCGCAGGTATAAGTCCGCTACGCAGCATGGATAGATTGCCGTAGTACTGGGTAAAGCCTTCGGCAAAAAACATCTCGCCCGACATATTCACATCGCGGAAGTTGAATGGCTCCAGCCCCTCGGGGCGAATGCGTTCGACGTTCCAGTTATGGAAGAACTCATGCGCCACGGTGCCAAGATTCAGCGCCTTGCCGGTCATCACCGTGCTGTTGCGATGCTCCATGCCATCGCCGCTACCCCACGGCAACGCATCTTCCAAAAAGGTGTACGACCCGGGTTCATAGTCTGGCAGCTCACCGAAAACCGCCTGTTCTTCGCGCACCAGCTTTTGCACGCCGTTGAAGTACGTTTCGAGCTGCGCATCGGTTGCAAGCGAGTGCACCGTCACGCGAATCGTCTGAGTCTTGCCGCCGGGCAACAGCGGTTGCACCGGAAAAGTGCGCATGGAAAAGTGGCTCAGTTCTGCTGGGCTGTCCATCAGGTACTGCAGGTTGGGCGCGGTAAAAATCTGCGCATCGGTGGTGGCATAAAGCTGCGTGGCAACCTGCCAGTTGGAACCGGCAGGCACGGAGAACGTGACACGGGCGGGGCGGTCGTCCAACCCATCGGCCCACATGACCGTGGCCGGGAAATTGATGTGTGCGTGCGTTGTATCGATGGCCGCGAAGGTGCCGTCGACCCTGTCGCCAAACAGTTTGTAGATCACATGCACCGTGCCATCCGGGCTGCTCACCGTCCAGGAACGTGGGTCCGGTTTTACAACCGCGAGAGGATGTCCGCTGCCGTCGGTAAAGCGTTCTTCGAAAACGTTCGTGGCAAACTCAAACGCGGCATAGCGGCCCGGTGAAGACCGGCTCATCTGCAGCCGTAGCGGCTGGTTGGGCTTACCGTGAAAGGTTGCGTCCACCTGCATCACGTGATGCACCGCATCCTGAAAGCTGAAGCGGTAGTCGGTTGCGGACTGGGCCAGCGACGGCAGCACAGCAAAGACACTTACAGACGACCACACACGCAGAACACGAAAGATACCGGATTGAATGGCCACGATCCGGTCATCATAGTCTTGCCTGGCAGCCTTTTCCAACGTGTGCAAATCCATCTGTCGCTTTTGCGGCAAACGCCGCGACCCTGCGAAAGTGGCAGCGGCCGGCAATCTGACGTTCCAGAAGAGCGACTTCTTTGCGCTGTGAGTTAAGGTGCGTCCTTGTAACGCTCTTCAGACGTGAAGGTCGAAAGCGGCAGTCCATCCCGGTTATAGAGCGAGTCGGGTACAACACTCATCCAGCCGAAGCGCACGTACTTCGGATGCGATACCGCGGCGGATGAGACAAGGACTGTCGCACCCTCAATGCGCGACTGCGCCGGCACAAAATGCCTATCTTCCCCGGCGAGTTCAAAGGCGTCGACCGGCTGCCGGCGTGAGGTCAGGCCCTCCGCATGATCGAACCAGACGCGCATGGCCGACGTCCGATCCGCCTGCACTTCGACGGTCGCCTGGTGGAAAACCGGTCCCTGGTAGGGCACCTTTTCGCCATAAGCGAGGTTGCGTGCCGCCAACGCCAAGCGGTCGGCGACGGTCTGCTTGTCGGGCGGATGCACGTTGTCTGCCAGCCCCACATCAAGGGTGACAGCCATGGCAGTATTGGCCACAGCCAGCGTGCGGCGTTGCTGATCGCGCAGCATTCCCCAGTGTTCCTCTGGCGATTCGAAGCTCGAAATCTGGACGAAGAGGAAAGGCAAATCGCCCTGGGCAAAATGCATGCGCCAGTCGCCGATGAGGCCCGTCATCAGCGCACGGTAAAACGGCGCGCGGTCTACGCCGGAATTTGTTTCACCCTGGTACCAAAGAAAGCCCTTGATCTCCATGGGGGTCAGTGGCGCGATCATCGCGTTGTACAGTTGCGCGGGTGCAAAGGAGCTTTGGTACGGGTGCCAGGGGTGCTTTGGCGCGGGTTTGCCTGCGACTTTGGCTTCCTCATCCTCACGTCTTTCGGCGGCGATCTGCAGGTCGACATCCGCGAGGTTGGCGGCGAACCGGGCTCGGCTGGCGAACGCGGGCAGCAGGTTGGGATCGGTTCCGAGGGTGTCCAGCGAAACCCACGGGTCTGCGGGAGTTCCGCCCCAGGAGGTGTCGATCAAGCCGACCGGCACGTTCTCCCTTTCCGAAATCTGGTGGCCGAAGAAGTAGGCAATGGCGGAGAAGGACTTTGCCGTTGCCGGCGTGCATTCCGTCCATGAGGTCGTAATGTCATTCTGCGGAAAGTCGGCGGTCTTACGCTCCAGCAGCAGCAGGCGAATTCTGGGGTGATTGGCCGCTGCGATTTCCTTCTCGGAATCTTTTACCATCGCCGTCGGCGGAAATCCTGCGAGCGGCATCTCCATGTTGGACTGGCCCGAGGCGATCCAGACGTCGCCGACCAGCAGGTCCGACACGGTCACAGGCTGGCCATCGCCTTCCACGGTCAGCGCGTAAGGGCCGCCTGCCTGCTCGGGTGCAAGGTAAACGCTCCACTTGCCCAGCGCGTTGGCAGTGGTGGGCACAACCTGCCGGTGGAAGCGTGCGGTAAGCCGCGCATTGGGTGAAGACCAGCCCCACAGGTGAATAGGCCGGTCGCGCTGCAACACGGCATGGTCGCCGATCATGTGGGGCAGACGAACCTGCGCCACGGCAGTACCGAGCGTGCAAAACGCGAGTGCAGCGGGCAACATACGAGAGAACACCGTCCACCTCCAAACAGTTTGAACTAGCAATCCGTTCCGAAGCTCAGCTTCGGAATGCGGAGACGTTGAAGCCTTCGACCATGATGGTGGGCGCGGAACCTCGGCAGTCCTGCTGCCGCAGCTCGGTGCGAATGGTGCGACTCTCCCGCGGCATCAGGGTAAAGAAGTTGTCGTCATAAATGGCCGGCAGAATGCGTTCGCCGTCCGTGCTGCCAATTGCTTTTAACCGTGTGAGCAGGGCTGGAAAGACGGAACGGTTCACGACTTCCGTGGTGAGATGCCATGTGTCTGCCTCCTGCTCACGGCGCGTGGTTGCGGTCACCGTGGCCTTTGAAAATTTGCGAATTTCATGCAGGTTGCCCTCTTCCCGTGCGCGCAGGTACGTGTTGGTCGACAGATCTTTGTCGTCGCCGCGCAGCGTAAGACGGCAGAAGTGAACGGCATCCAACCCTGCGGGATATTCCATCGTAAAGACGGAGGAGACGCTGTCTTCCCTGGCATCCAGCGTCGCGCTCTTTCTCCAGACCGAGGTGCCATCCGGATTCAGCAGTTCGACAGTTGCCGAAAGGCCACTCAGATTACCGGCGTTGTAGTTCACAACCTCCACCTTGTCGGTTAGTGGATTCCACTGGATGTGGATCGCCTCGCATGCTTTTTTGCAGCCGAAATAGGCTGCCGTCGGCTCCAAGTAGTAATCGTAGGTCTGCCACACGAACGACGGCCAGCAGGGATGGCTCATCCACAGCAGCACGCCCATGCGGTCGCGGCTCTGTGCCTCAAACATGGCGCGGTAGGTGTCGTAGTTCAGGAACTGCGCAAGACCGATCCAGTCCGCTCCGTTGCTTGCACCACCATACACATCGTCGAGCAGCGCGATCAGCGACTGTGCGCCCTGCGCGCCCTGCAGGGTGAAGTCGTGCAGGCCGAAGTCCAGCCCGCGCGGCCAGATGGCGGCTTCCGGCATCATGGCGCGCACGCTGTCCAGCGTCGGAATATTCGGGGCGCCGATCTCACTGTGCAGCTTCGTGTCGGCGGTGCGGAAATATTCCGTTGCCGCAAGCGTGCGGTACGGGCCGTGGCCGCTGACACCACCATTCGCGGAGCTTGGAATGTAGGGCAGGTCGGCATGCAGATTGGCCAGCAGGCCGCGGATCCCCTTTTCCAGCGCGTTGGGTGGAAACCACTCGTTTCTGCCGCAATAGATGCCGATGGACGCGTGACGGCGAATGCGCTTGACCAGGTCCCGGCCGTTGTTCAAGAAGAGGGTGTTGTCGTTCGGGATGGGACCGTCCCACGGATTTGCCAGCCAGAAATCCTGCCAGATGACGATGCCGTGGCGGTCGCAAGTATCGTAAAACGCCTCTTCGCCGATCTGCCCGACCCAGTTGCGCACCATGTTGAAGTTCATCTCGCGGTGGTAACGCACGGCTGCGTCATACTCTCGAGCGCGGTAGCGAAGCATCGATTCGCTGAACCCCCAGTTGCCGCCGCGCGCGATGAATCGGCGCCCATTGATGTAAAGCCGCAGGTTGCCACCGTCGCTGGTCGAAGTCCATTGCCGCAGGCCGGCTTTGAAACGGAGAGGCTGTCCGTGCTTGCCACCCTTGTCCTCGAACCGTAACTCCGCATCGTGCAGAGAAGGCTCGCCGTAACCGTTGGGCCACCAGAGTTTCGCGTTCGTTATGCGCAGGGCGGGCGTGTTCGATGGGTCGAACACCACGGCCTGTTCGGATCGCGCAGCGACATGGATGGAATGGGAAAAGTGGATACCGCCAAGGCTACCGGACACTTCACCTTGCGAGGCTTTGTCACCGGCGTTCCGCACAATTGCGGTAACGGTAATGGCCGCCGTCGAACCGTCCAGAACGGTTGTCACAAGAGGGTCGGTTACGGTCACCGCCGCGGTCTGCTCCAAACGCATCTCTGCCCAGATGCCGGTGTTTCGGCCTCGCACCGTGGGAATCCAG
>CBAAAH010000045.1:0-11868 GCA_964658865.1 uncultured Granulicella sp. | reverse complement strand
TGGTAGCAGAGTTGGTGAAGTAGCTTTCGTCGCGATGCCGCACGGTGCAGGGTTCAACCTATAACTTTGCGGGTTCGACCATAGGGCGAGTTTCGGCTAAGCCGCAGTAGGTCGCCAATTTTAGTGGCTTAGGCCGCATTGAAACGAGACCGCGTTTTGATCGGCGGCTAAAGCCACTGGAAATAGAGCGACTGCTCTACGTGGATCGAGCCTGAACTCCGGGAAGCGGCGTGGCACTTTGGATGGCCGTGTTGGTAGGCAGGAAGACGGTGAAGACGGTGCCGTGGCGGGCGTCGTTCTGGCTGGTGCGCAGGTGTAGCTTGCCGTGATGGCGGTCCAGGATTTCCTTGCTGATCCACAGGCCCAGGCCGGTACCGCCGATACCCTTCGTGGTAAAGAAAGCGTCAAAGAGCTTGGCGCGCGCGGCGGCGGGAATGCCGGTGCCGGTGTCTGCGACGGTGAGAGTGAGGCCGAGCGTGCCGGTGGCGGGATCGCGCGCGGTGCGGCCTCGCAGAAAGAGCGTGCCGCCAGTAGCGTGCATGCTGTCGATGGCGTTCCCGATAAGGTTGGTGAGCACCTGGCGGATTTCGCCTTCGAAGCAGAGGATGGGTTGGGTGGCGCGGTCGCGCTGCTGAACGAGGATGCCGGCGTTGAGCACACGGCTGTGCTGGCCGGTGAAGATGCCATCGGTAAGCTGCGCAAAGGTAACGGCGGTGGGCCGGGTGGCCTGCCGATGAAAACGGAGCGTCTGGTTGGTGATCGCGGCGACGCGGCGAAGCTCAAGATCGGCCGTGTCCAGAAAAGGCTGCGCCTGCTGCATGGTTTCGCTGTGGCGTGCGAGATAAAGCAGGTTGGTAACGGCTTCGAGCGGGTTGTTGATTTCGTGCGCGATGGACGAGGCAAGGCGGCCGACGGCAGCCAGTTTTTCGGTGCGCAGCAGGGTTTCTTCGGCGTGTTTGCGCTCCGTAATGTCGATGTTGAAGCCGACGATGCAAGCGACCCCGCCGTTGGGACGGACAACGGGTTTGCCGAAGCCCTGAAGCCAGTGCATGGAACCGTCGGGCCAAAAGACACGGAACTCGGACTTGTATTCGCCGGTGCCGTCGATGGCAGGCTGGATGGCTTGTTGCACGAGGGCGACATCTTCCGGGTGAAGCTTTGTGAAAATCTGGTCGATATGCCCAACCTCTGCGGCGGGACAGCCGTAAGCAAATTCGCTATCGGCCCAGGCAATGGTACCGTCGGGCAGATTCCAGTCAAACGTGGCGATGCGGCCGGCGGACTGGGCGAGGCGCAGACGCTCCGCAGTCTGGCGCAGGGCCTCGGCGGTTTGGCGGGCAAACTCTTCGGTGCGCTTGCGGGCGGTAATGTCTTCGCAGATGCCGACGAGGCGGGGCGGTTCCTGGTCGGTCAGAAAGCGGGCTTTCGCGCGGATCCAACGGGTGGCGTGGTGGGGAACGATACGGTACTCCGTGTCGTAGATTTCGCCTTTGAGGGCTGCCTCGAACTCTTTCGTCACGTGGTCGCGGTCTTCCGGGTGGATGGCCTGAATCCACTCGGTAGCCGTTGCCTGGCGCGAGCTGAGACCGAAAAGCTGCACCATCAGCGCGTCGCCTACCACGATTTGAGATGCGGGATCGTAAAACCAGGAGGCGACGCCGGCCGCTTCCGCGGCAAGGGCGAAGTGCTGCGCGGTCTGGTGAAGTTCGGTGCGAGTATTGGAGAGGCGTACAGCTTCCTGGTGTGACTGGGCGACCAGAAGGCGCTGGTCGAGCAGAGCGGTGACCTGGCGGGCAAGCGCTTCAAGCGCGGCAATCTGCCTGGCGTCGAGGCTGCGCGGCACGGTATCGATGACACAAACAGTGCCGAGAACGCTGCCGCTGCTATCGAGTATCGGCGCGCCGGCGTAGAAGCGGATATTGGGATTACCGGTGACAAGCGGATTCTGCTGGAAGCGGGCGTCGGCCTGCGCATCTGGAATGACAAGCGTGCTGCCGGTGCCAAGGGTGTGGGCGCAAAAGCTTAAGGAACGCGGCGTTTCTTTGATGCCGAGGCCCTGCTCTGCCTTGAACCATTGGCGGTTCGCATCGACAAACGAAATCAAGGAGATGGGTGTGCCGCAGATGAACGAGGCGAGTTCGGCGATATCGTTGTAATGCTGCTCGGGCAGGGTGTCGAGGACGCCGAGTGTCTGGAGTTTGTGGACGCGCTCCTGCTCTTCTGCGGCGGACAAGATTGTCGGGACGGAAGACACAGGTCATCGTCGCATACTGAACGGCGGTTCTGAAAGGCGCGGGCCGTGCGGCAGCATCGCCACCACGCACAGCAGGCCGAACGCGGTCGTGGCCAATGCCTGGCGCAGGTGCAGCGCGCGGAAGAGCTGGCGCTCCATGGTGTAGATGCTTGCCGCCGCGTGGTTGCCGACGTCGGCCAGCCGAATGCTGCGGTTGACCGGTCGCTGCAGGGTGCGACTCACCTGGACCTCTGCCGCGGAGATCAGCAGCGCAAGCAGCAGCAGAAGGAATGTCCGCGTGCGGCGCAGCGGCAGCATCGTCGCAACCGTGCCGAGATAGAAGAAGCCGAGCGCCCCGTAGACGAAACGGATGCGCAGGTGCACGAAGTAGTCGTGGGTCTGCCAGAAGCGCAGGAACTGCTCGGGGTCCATGGCGTCGATCATGGGCGAGATGCCGATGGAGTACATCAGCAACACGCCGGCATACAGGCCGGCCACACCCAGCAGAAGGCCGAGCAAAACGCGCTGCGGAAGGTAGAGGCGGTCGTTCATGGCACTGCCAGTATCGCAGCTTCTTCAGGTTTCCTTAAGGTTGACGATGGAGCGAACGGCATCGTAACCCGTGTCTCGGAATCGAGACACGGGGCACCCGCCTGGGTGGTCAGGAGTTACTTCCCTGCCGGCTGCATCATCTTTTCCTGCATGGTGGCCTGCACAGAGCTTGGCGTCAGGTTTACCACCGCGCCTTCGAGCCTGGTCATCCAATCGGCGGCGTAAACGTGTTCTTCGCCTTTGAAGAGGGCATCCAAGCCGATTTTGGCAACGACGTCGGGCTCGTTGGACTTCTTGCCGTCGGTGCCGATCCTGGTGTCCGCCATGTGCGCGACTTCGAAAAAGTTGGTGTCGACCGGACCGGGCTGCAGGGCGGTCACATTCACGCCGCGATCCTTCAGCTCATACCGGATGGACTTGGCGAGCGACAGCACGAACGCCTTCGACGCGGAGTACACGGCCATGAGCGGCGAGACGGTTTCGCCGGCGATGGACGCGGTAAACAGGATGTTGCCGCTGCCGCGCTGGACCATCTGCTTTGCGACGTACTTGCCGAACTGAACCGTAGAGGCACAATTGAGGTCGACGATGTCGAGTTCCTGCTTCAGGCTGCTTTCGTCCGCAAACTGGCCCGATTCGCCGATGCCGGCATTGATGCAGGCGACGGTGACGGGCCGATTGAGCGCCTCGACCCGCTGCCAGACCTTGGCGACTTCGGCGCGCTTGGTGGCATCGGCGATGAAGGGGTAGACCTGTGCGCCGAGGGCTTCGAAATCCTTCGCCGCCTGGGTGAGGCGGTCGCTGTGCGCGGTAATGGCAAGATCGTAGCCGCGCTCTGCAAGCTGGTGCGCCAGTTGATAGCCGATGCCGGACGATGCACCGGTGACGAATGCAAGTTCTTTTTCCATGACGGGGGAAACTCCTGACTGCAAGAAATGGGATGCCACACCGCCGCACGGAAGATTGCACCGCGGCAGAATGTGGCAGTGCGAAGATGGTAGGGTATGCGATTTCGTTTGGGCTTGGCTTTGGCGGCAATGTGCGGCATGTTGGCAGGGTGCAAAAGTGTGCCGCCGCCCAAGCCGCTGGACCGGTTGACGGCGACGGAGCAGGCCGGGCACGCGGTCTTTACCGAGCGCTGCAGCCTGTGCCACTACGACCGGCAGAACGGCGCGCTGCACGGGCCGTCGCTGCTGGGCGTGTACAAAAAGACCTACCTGCCCAGCGGTGCGCCGGCCAATGATGAGCGCGTGACCGCAACGGTCGTGCACGGCCGGGGCAATATGCCGGCACAGGGTTCGCATTTAACCGATGAAGACTTGTCGCAGTTACTCGCGTACTTACATACGCTGTAAGAGCGGCGGGGCAGCTTTATAAGTTTGCGCGTTCGCAGGAGTGTGGTGATGCCGGAAGATATGTATGACGCGGAAGACCTGGCGGAGGCGAAGCGGCTGAAGCTGCATCCGTTGGATGCGGCGCGGGTGCGCCGGGAGCGCGCGCAGGTGCGGCCCGAGGGTCCGCGCATGCTGCCGGGCATGGCCATGATTGCCATTTACCTGCTGTTTTATGCGCTGATCAACGTCTTTTATGCCGTGCAGGGCACGTTCGGCTACGGCCCGGGCCGCTATGCGGTGTTGGGTATTGCAACGCTGCTGGTGATCGGCGTATTCGGCCTGCTGCGGCTGCGGCGATGGGGCTGGGCACTGGTGTTGGGCGGCACCCTGTTTGTCGCGCTGTACTATGTGGTGCAGTTTATTCGTGCGCACGTCGGCGTGGTGAATGGGTTCGGCTTGTTAGTGCAGGCTGCATTCTTTACGCTGTTCTTTTTATACCTCGTGCGGGATGAGGTACGGGTACGCGTGCATTAAACGTTTGCTTCCATTCCGGCGGAACGTCATCGTTTGGAAAAGAGCGGCTAAAGCCGCGATTGACCCTGCAGCATGGAACACAGCCTAGATCGCGGCGAGAACGCCATCCACAAGGTCGGCAGCGCGACGGGCGTTGCGCACGTCGTGCACGCGCACCAGGTGGGCGCCCTGGAGCAGGGCAGCCGTATTGGCCGTGTGGGTGGCACGGTCTCGATCGTCGAGTGTGGCACCCGGCTGGGGCACGGGAAGAAACCCCTTGCGCGACAGACCCACGAGAATAGGCCTGCCGAAGCTGTGAAGCTGCGAAAAATGCGCGAGCAAGACGAAATTCTCTGCGCCGCGTTTACCAAAACCGAAGCCGGGATCGAGCACGACGAACTCCGCGGCAACGCCCGCTGCGCGAGAAACTTCCATCTGTTCTGCCAGGCCCTGGACCACCGTGGGCAGCACCTCTGCCGGCGCGAGTGGCGGCTGCGCGGGCCACTGCGACGGCAGGCCGCGCGTGTGCATGAGGATGAGACCGCAGCGGGCGGCGGCGACGGTCGCGGCCATGCCGGGGTCCCACAACAGCCCGCTCACGTCATTGACGATTTCCGCACCGGCGTCGAGCGCAGCCTGGGCGGTGGCGGCGCGATAGGTATCGACCGAGACGACCGCCGACGGTCGCGCACGCAGAATCGCGGTGAGCGCGGGCAGCACGCGACGCTGCTCCTCTTCGGCGGAAATCGCGTCGGTTGTAAGCGCGGGCGCACCGGGACGGGTGGATTCACCACCCAGGTCGAGCAGGTCGGCACCATCGTCCAGCAAGCGCAGTGCATGGTCGACGGCCTTATCGACCGTGACGAACTGCCCACCGTCGGAGAAGCTGTCAGGCGTGAGGTTGACGATGCCGGCAAGCAGCGTGCGCCGGCCGAGTGCGAGCGTGCGGCTGCGCAGATGCCAATCGAAGTGCGGGCGTGGCGTCACGCGAGGACGGCCTGCCGCAGCGTTTCCAAGTCGTGCCGGTAGACGTCGGCGGGCAGCTCGTCCACAAGCTGCCGCAGCTTGCGGCGGTGCGGCGCGGAGAGCTTGCCGGTGCGTTTAAGCTCGTCCTGCATGGAGCAGAGCGGTTCTTCGTGCTGCTCGATGACGCGCATGGTGTGCAGCAACGCGTGAATGCTGCTGTAAAGATCGGGCGCGACGGCGGCATTCGCGGAAGCGATCTTTGGCTCGGCTTTGCCTGGGCTTGCGGGCTTCGACGCGGGCTTTGCCCTGGAAACGGGAGTAGCCCTGCTTACGCTGGTGCCACTTACCCGTTTCGCCGCAACGGGCTTTGCTTTTTGCGTGACGGCAGTCGCCTTGCGGACCTGGGCCTTGCGTTGCGCAGTAACGGCTATGGTAGATTTCTTCTGCTTCTTCATGGGGACGGTTGCCCTCGCTTTGGTGCATTGGATGCAGGCGAGGCGGCTGCGGGACATGCGTTGCGGATTTGCACGGCGGCTGCGCTGCTAGACTGCGCGGATGGCAGAGCGTTGGATGCGATGTGCATTGCTGGGATTCGCGTTGGGCTGGACGGCGGTGAGCCGGGCGCAGGATTCTGCCGCATCGGCAGCAGCAAACCCCGGTCTGCAGCACACGCTACAGGCCATGACGGAAGAGCCGGCGGTGGCGCGGGCGCACTGGGGAATCTCCGTGGTGCGGATGAGCGGCACGGTCGCCGCACAGGTGAATGCAGGGCAGTTTTTTCAGCCGGCGTCGAACGCCAAGCTGTTTACGACGGCAGCCGCCATGGCGCTGCTGCCCATGGACGAGCGGCTGAAGACCAGGGTGTTGACGCACGGCACGGTGGAAGCAGGGGGCGTGATCCGGGGCGATCTGGTGCTGACCGGTGTTGGTGACGCAAATTTCTCGGGCCGACCTGTCCCCTATCGCGTGACACCGGCGGGGCAACCGGAAGCGCCGCGCGATGAACTGCGGTATGTGCGCGAGCTTGCCGACCAAGTGAAGGCTGCTGGCGTGACGCGCGTGGAAGGGAGCGTGATCGGCGACGATTCGCTGTTTCCGTGGGACCCGTACCCGCAGGACTGGGCCTGGGACGATTTGCCCTGGTACTACGGCGCGCCGGTCAATGCGCTGATGGTGGGCGACAACGCCGTGACCTTGACGGTGATGCGGGCCGGTAGCGGCGACGGCATTGTGGTCGCTACCCTCAGCCCGGATTTCGGCTACTACACGATCGATCTGCAGGTAAAATCGACCGCCAGGGGAACAGGGACGGCGGTCGACGTGGGGCGGTCCGCGGAATCGAAGACGATCACGGTGCGCGGCACCCTTGCTGCCGACGCAAAACCCTACGTCCAAGGGCTGAGCATTGCAGACCCGGCGGAGTACGCGGCAATGGCGTTGAAGGCGGCACTGGAAGCCGATGGCATTGCCGTTACCGGAAGCGCCGCTCCGAGGCACACGCCACTCGTTGAACCGGACTTTGCAAAAACAGCGGGAGATCCGCTACGGGAGTTGTTGCCGCCGGCGAAGCCTCTGTTCGAGGGTCAGCCGCAATGCCTCAACAGCACCGGGACCACGCAGGGGCAGGCATGCTGGCTGGCGGAACACGTTGGGCCGCCGCTCTACGACGACATCGTGGTGACGAACAAAACATCGCAGAACCAGCACGCGGAGGCCTTTCTACGGCAGCTTGGGCTGGCGGAAACGGGGACCGGCACGACGGCGGAAGGAGCGCGCGTAGTGCGTGCATTTCTCACCAGGCAAGCCGGCGTGGATGGAGGCGACTTCGTCCTGGTGGACGGTAGCGGCCTGAGCGGGCACGACCTGGTGACGCCGCGCGCGGCCACGACCCTGCTACGCTATGCGGCGGCCCAACCGTGGGGCGAGCGATGGAAGGCGTCGTTGCCCATCGGCGGCGTGGATGGTTCATTGCGCGCCCGATTTACCGGGGAGCTGAAAGGCCGCGTATTTGCCAAGACCGGAACGCTGGGCGAGGCACGCGCATTGTCGGGATACGTGATCGGCGCGAGCGGAAAGACCGTTGTGTTCAGCGTGATGGTGACGGGACATACGCCGCTGAACAACGAGGACGCGAAGGTGATGGACCGCATGGTCGCGGCGATTGCGGCGGCGGAGTAGAGGGATGAACAGCCTGCGAAAGGCAGGCTAACGCCTTTCTAGGGGGAGTTTCAATGGCCCTCTTTCTTCTCTCTTCTCCTCTCTATATTCTTGCTCTTCTTCCTTCTCGCTCTCTCCCCGTTGCCCTACCAACCGAGCGTGCCGGGTGCGCCTTTGAACGGACCGACGAGGTCTGCGGTGATCCAGCCGCCATAGAAACCGCCGGGCTGCGGTTGCACATGTTCGCCGTCGACGGTGCAGGTGCCTGCCGGTGGCTGAAACGGCGCGCAGTAGAACGCCAGGTGGTCGGCAAGTGCGGCGTAAGCGGTCGTGGGTCGAGCATAGCTCCAGGCAATGGCGGGCAGCGTCACGCCGGGCAACACCAGGTCCCAGTACGCGGCGGTTCCCTTCCACTCGCAAAAGCTGCCGCGTCGCGTGGACGGGCGCAGGAACTGCATGGCAAGGTCGGCCTGCGGCAGGTAGTAGACGGGTGGATGGCTGGTTTCAAGAATGCGGAAAGCATGCGTTGTGTCGGCAAGGATTTGGTCCCCGAGCGTGAGGCGCAGGCGGCGCGGCGTGGGTTCCAGGCGCGGTGGCCGAGGATAGTCCCACACGGATTCGCGGCCCGGAGTGGCAGTGATCATCTGGAATGGGATGCGTGTTGCGGCATGCGACGTTATCGCCGGGGGAACGCACACGCGCGTACACTGGTGCGCAGTGAGGCAACGATGGTGGACTGGGTGGCAGCGGGGCGCGATGTGGTGGTACCGAATGCAGCGGAAAAACGGCTGGACGACATGGACCGGCTGGGCGACATGCTGCACTTTCCGCCGCTGGTCAACCTGGGCGCGAGCGTCAATGTGCTGGTCACGATTGCCGCCACGTGGTGGGTCGCCGTGCGGTTTTTGGGGCCGATGATGCCACTGCTTTGGATTGCGCTGGTACTGGCGGTGAACCTGCTGCCGGTCATCGCGCTGCGGCTGACGATGAACGCCTCCACCGCGATTCCAACCCTGCGCAGCATGGATTTTGTGCGCGACCAGCACAAGTTCAGCAATTGGGTGTATCTGGCGGCGAGCGCGAATATGGCGTTCTGGGTGTTGCTGGCCTGGTCGCTGTCGCTGCTGCGGCATGAAGCGTGGGTCTTGGGATTGCTGCTGGTGGGATCGTTTTGCGCAACGTTCAGCCCCGTATTGCTTCGCGGCCGGTCGCAGTAGAGAGTTCTCGTGTTCCGCGGCGAGCAGGAACCCACGCGAAGGATGGGACTCCCGCCTAAAATTCAATTTTACGGAACATCATGGGACCGAACGGCAAAGCGCCACGCGAAGGGTAGCTGCGTGGCGCTTCAATCCTCGGGAACTGCGTTACAGCGCGGCGAACTTTGGGTCGGCGCGCAGGAAAACAAGCAGGTCGTTGTTGAGCTTGTCCGGCACGGTGTGGGTAAGCCCGTGGGGTTCGCCGTCATAGACGAGCGTTTCGGATTGGGCGAGCAGGCCCTTCATGCGTTCGCCGGAAGCTTCGGCGGGAACCGTGCTGTCCTTGGTGCCGTAAATGACCAGCGTCGGAATGGTGATCTTCGCGACGTCGCCGCGGAAGTCCGTTTCAGAAAAGGCACGGACAAGGTCGATGGTCGCCTTGGGACTTGCGGTGCCAGCCATGCTGGCGAAGAACTGGACCTGCGCCTCGGACACGGTATGGTGCAGGGCGGAACGTCCATAAAATCCCGGCGCAAAGCTCTGCATAAAGTCCGGACGATCCTTGATGATTTTGTCGACCATCTCGTCGAAAACTTTTTTGTCGACGCCTTCCGGGTTGTCGTCGGTCTTAAGCAGATAAGGCGTCACGGCGGAGATGAACACAGCCTTGGCAACGCAGGACTGGCCGTAAGTGCCGAGGTAGCGCGCCACTTCGCCGCCGCCCATGCTGAAGCCGACGAGCGTGGTGCCGGTCAGGTTGAGGCCGGTCATCAGGTCGTTCAGGTCACTGGCGAGGGTGTTGTACTCAAAGCCGCCGGCAGCCCAGTCGCTGCGGCCGAAGCCACGGCGGTCGTAGGCGATGACGCGGTAGCCGTTATCCGCAAGCACGCGCGCCTGGTACTCCCACGAGGCCGAGGTGAGCGGCCAGCCATGGAGGAGCACGACAGGTTGACCGGTCTTGGGACCCCAATCGTAAAAGTAAATGCTGGTCTGATCTTTGGTCTCGAAATAGGGCATGATCCGTTCCTCTCCGGGAGCGCGCAATGGGCGCGGTCGAGTGTTTCGAAACGTGGGATGCCGAAGGAACAGCGATTGGAGGCTTTGCCAATTCGTGCCGCTGAAACTTCACAGATCGACCGGCGGTAAAGCCAGGCAAAGCTCGGAACGTTCAAAGAGAGATGTACTCTCGCTCGCACGCTTGACGCGATCCGACGGAGTCGATCGAAAGTTCAGAGTGAAGGCACGGCTAGTACGCGGAACTCTGTGGATCGCCGCCGGTGTTCGCGTCGATGAGTGATTCGCTGCCGCTTGAACCACCGCCACCCAAAAAGGATTGGCCGGAAGGTGGGTCACCGCCGCTGGGCGGACCGGAAGGCATGGCATCGAAGACCCTGACCTGCCCTTCGGTAAGTGTCGCGCGGATACTCGCATGGCTCGCGGCCATCAGCTTTTCGCGCTCATTTGCAGCATCTTCGCCCGTAACCCCGCTTTTGCGCAGCGCCTTCATCGCGGTTGCGCGATCTTCCAGGATGCCAAGGATCGTCGCACTCTGCGTTTCCGAAAGCGGAACCGCGGCTGCCTGCATCGTCTGGGCCAACCGCTCCAGCTCCATGGCCGGCGTGGGCAACCCATGCTTGCCGCTACGCGGACCACCGGACGGCGGATCGGCCTGAACCGGCGTGCCACCACCAGGCTGAGCTAACAACGCCGCCGTCAACATCATCGTCAATGTGACCACCGTTACCGCCTGAAAAAGCCTGGATCGCATACCATTTTCCTCATTTCGTTCGCTACAACATAGGACGAGAGGAAACGACGACAGTGCACGTGTTTTGTAACACCCCTCTACGGAAAGGGCCCCTTGCGCTTAATGCCTCACCTTCAGGCCTCGGTTTTGACTATACTGGTTATACGGAGATGGTCCCATGGCAAGCTGGCAGGCAGCAAATGCAAAAGCAAAATTTAGTGGACTGCTGGACGCAGCCGAAGACAAGGGACCGCAGCTTATCCGGCGGCGCAAACAGGTGTTTGTGGTGACCACAGAGGCGGAGATCGAACGGCGGCTTGCGGAAGCGGTGGCAGGAAAGCGGGACAAATTTATCAGCGCGTGGGACGCTCTGAGTGGACCTGCGGATGGTCTGCTGGATGAGAAGGAGTTCAACGAATTTAGTTCCGCGTGGGCGCGCAATTGATCTGCTTACTGGACACGAACGTCCTGTCGCAACGGAAGGCGAAACGCCCGGATGAGACAGCCGTTCAATTTTTGAATGAGCTGCCGCAGGAAAAGGCTTTCATCAGTGTGATTGCGCTGATGGAAATTCGAGCCGGCATTGAGAAGCTTAAGCCTGATTCGAACAATCGGAAAAAACTGGAAAAGTGGCTGACAGAAGTGATCCCCAACCAGTATGCCGGGCGCATTCTGCCGGTAACCAGTGAGATCGCGGATGAAGCCGGGCGGATGCTGACTGCGGAGAGGACGGCGGCACGGACGCCGGATCTTGCAGATTTACTGATCGCTTCAACCGCAAAGGCTTATGGGATGTACGTCGCAACATTGAACCGAAAGCACTTCGAATTACTTGGGGTGAAGTTAGTCGATGTTTAACGGAATAGCCGAATTGATCTTCTTGACCAGAATGACTAGTCTTCCCGCATGGCGACATGGGCGTTGGCAGAGGGAAAGTTCAGCGAGTTGGTGGAGAAAAGCGATGCATGACCAGCCACAGCAAATTACGAAAAATGGCACCTATCTGTGTTCGAGATCGATACAAAGTGAAAGCTTCCTTGTGCTTGAATAACGAAGTACGTGCCGATCACGCCAACCCTGTTCGTATAGGATCCACTCCTTAGAACATGACATGTACTTGATTGATCTAAGCGCTTTAATCGTTGGCTGGAGACACTCGTACATACACAG
>CBAAAH010000044.1:0-11996 GCA_964658865.1 uncultured Granulicella sp. | reverse complement strand
TGCTGTGAACTGGGTGCGAAAGAACTCGGTGTGGCCGATGACGTTTGGTCTGGCCTGCTGCGCGATCGAGATGATGTCGATGGGCGGGTCACGCTATGACATCGCGCGATTCGGCGCGGAGGTCTTTCGGCCATCACCGCGGCAGAGTGACTTGATGATTATCGCGGGGCGGGTCTCGCAGAAGATGGCACCGGTGATCCGGCGGCTTTATGAGCAGATGCCCGAGCCCAAGTGGGTGATCTCGATGGGGGCCTGCGCAACGTCGGGCGGCGTGTTCAACAACTACGCCTTGCTGCAGGGTGTGAATCAGATCATTCCTGTGGACCTGTATGTTCCTGGCTGCCCACCGCGGCCGGAACAGCTCTTGTACGCGATTACTCTGTTGCAGGAGAAGATCCAAGCCGAGCGTGGCACGATCCGAAGGACGCTCAATCTGAGCTGATGCTTTGGGCGGGAATCGCGAGTGCGGCGGGGTGTTGTCAATGAGTAACATTCGTTACTTCTGAGGTTCAGAAAGTAGCGGAGAAAGTACGTTGTCCTAGTACAGTTGGTAGAAGAAAGTGCAGATGGGCAAGGAATTCCTTCTCGCCTGGGTTTACAACTGCTATAAAGTTTATCGAATCGAAGTTGAACATAAAGAGAATCCAAGCATCTCGGAAGATATGCAGACGTTTTCGCGGAGGAAGTAGAATGGTTTATAGCCCGTACTCTAAACTTGGCCGGTACGTACTGGCTGCATGTGCGGTCAGCCTAGGAGCAGCCAGCCTAGGTGCTCAGACTGCGCCCAGCGCGCCCGCCCCAGCCGGGCCAAACCCTTCACGGGTTGATCTATTTACCGGGTACTCGTACTTTGGCGCCCATGGCCAGGTGAAGCCCGCTGGCATCAACTACTCGTCAGTGGATGAGGGCGCGGCAGGCAGCGGCGCGTACTACTTCAACAAGTACGTCGGTGCTGAGGTTTCCCTCGCGGCGCACCCGGATGGCCGCAATGACGGCATGTACTTTGCGCAGGGTGGCGTAATCTTCCGTGCTCCCATGCCGTATTTCACCTTGTTCGCTCACGGCCTGGCCGGTGGCGCACGTGTGGGCGGGCCGAACCAGGAAGGTACGCTTTCCTATCACGAGCCTTACACGTGGGGACCGTCGCTGACCGCCGGTGGTGGTTTGGATTATGATCTGCCGAAGATTCACGGCTTTAACCTGGCGTTCCGTTTGTTCCAGGCTGACTACGTGTACTTCCACGAGGACTACGGCCCATCCGTTGCAATTCCTACCAGTGGCGTTCTTGGCGGTCGCGCGAACATCAGCTCCGCGCAACTGTCCTCGGGCATCGTCATGAAGTTCGGTTCTATCGTACCCCCGCCGCCGGTGATGTATACCTGCGCCGTCAGCCCGACTTCCGCGTATGCGGGCGACCCTCTCACCGTGACCGGTACCGCAGTGAACCTGAACCCAAAGAAGACCGCGACCTATTCGTGGACCTCTGACGGTGGCAAGATCTCCGGCACCAGCAACGTTGCGAACATTGACACGACCGGTGCGAACCCCGGCACGTACAACATCAAGGGTCACGTGAGTGAAGGCATGAAGGCCGGCCAGTTCGCCGACTGCACCGTGCCGTTCACGATCAACCCGCCGCAGCCGCCCACCATCTCGTGCTCCGCGAACCCGTCCTCGGTGAACCCGGGTGACTCGTCCACGATCACGGCGATGGCGAACAGCCCGCAGAATCGTCCGTTGACCTACAGCTATAGCTCCACGTCCGGCTCGATTTCGGGCACGACGTCCACGGCGACGCTGACCACGGTCGGTACGGCTCCTGGAACGATCACCGTCACCTGCAACGTTGCAGACGATAAGGGCCAGACTGCCTCGGCGACCACTTCGGTCAACGTCATGGCACCATCTGCACCCCCCGTCATCAGCACCTCGCAGCTCTGCTCGATCACCTTCAACAACGATAAGAAGCGCCCAGCGCGTGTCGACAATGAAGCCAAGGCCTGCCTTGACGACATCGCGGCAAACCTGAAGCGCAGCTCCGATGCGAAGCTCGCCATCACCGGTAACGGTTCTGGCCGCCTGGCAGCAGAGCGTGCCGTCAACGAGAAGGCATACCTGACCACTGGTGAAGCCGGTGCCGGAATCGATCCTTCGCGCATCATGGTGTATACGGGTTCGGATGCCAGCATGAACGGCAACTCGAATACGCTTATCCCTGCCGGTGCAACCGTGGGCAGCTACGGCGATCCGATCGACGAGACGAAGGTGCGTGCGCAGTCGCGTACCGCTCCCGCGCCGCGTCACCGCCGCCACAAAAAGTAGTTCAACCGCACTACACACCGAAACGGCTGGCCATATGGCCAGCCGTTTCGCTTTGGCGTTCAAGGATCGCCAGCGTCGAGGTAAGTGGGCGTGCAGATCTCACGTTCGACCCGGAGTAACTCGGCATTGGAGAAACACGGCAGGACGTGCCAGGGCAGGTACCTGTCCATGCCGCTGCACGTGCGCGACGCCCTACAATCAAACAGCGCCATTTTCTTTAAGGAATCGAATGAAGTCTTTTGTCCGCCTCTGCGTTTCCGCGTGTGTTCTCGCGTCCGTTCCCACCTTTATGCATGCGCAGAGCCGCTGGCTTCCGTTCGGTCCTGACGGCGGCGATGCGCGTGCATTTGCCGCAGACCCGTCCGACCACAACCACCTCTACCTGGGAACGCTGACAGGCACGGTGTTCGACAGCCACGACGGCGGCAGTACGTGGAAGCGCGTTGCCCGCCTCGGCAGCCGCGACGACCTTGCGTTAGACAACATTATTGTCGACCCCAAGAACCCGAAGCATTTACTGGTGGGCGCATGGGTGCTGGATCACGCGGATGGCGGCCTCTACGCCAGCGACGATGGCGGCAAGACGTGGACGGCAAACGAGCAGCTCAAGGGCCATTCGGTCCGAGCGCTGACGATGGCTCCCTCCGATTCAAAAGTGATCGTCGCGGGTGCCCTCGACGGCGTGTTTCGCTCGACCGACACCGGCAAGACGTGGACGCTGATCAGCCCGGCCGGAAACGCGGAGATCAAGGAAGTCGAGTCCATCGCGATCGACCCGAAGGATCCACGCACGATCTTTGCCGGCACCTGGCACCTGCCCTGGCGCACGAACGATGGTGGCGAGCACTGGGCCAACATTACCAAGGAGCAGGGCCTCATCGACGATTCCGACGTGTTCTCGATCATCATCGACCCGGCGAATCCGCAAAACCTGTACCTCTCCGCCTGCTCCGGCATTTACCGCAGCGTGAACGAGGGCGGAAAATTCGAGAAGGTCAAGGGCATTCCCAGCGATTCGCGCCGCACGCGGGTGTTGATGGAAGACCCGGCGAAGGAAAATACCGTCTACGCCGGCACGACGAACGGTCTGTGGAAGACGACCGACGCGGGCCACACGTTTACGCTGCACGGCGACCCGGGCTACATCATCAATGACGTGTACGTCGATCCGCAGAACACGCAGCACGTGCTGCTGGCGACGGACCGCACGGGGGTGCTGGTGAGCGAGGATGCCGGCGTGACGTTCAAGCCGGCGAACACGGGCTTTTCCGCGCGCCAGATTTCCGCCATTGCGCAGGATCGCACCAATTCGAGTGCGCTGTATGTGGGCGTGATCAACGACAAGGCCGCCGGTGGTGTATTCGCCAGCACCGATGGCGGCCTGCACTGGGCGCAGCAGAGTACAGGTCTGAACGGCGCGGACATCTTTTCCCTAGGCCAAACGCCGGGTGGAACGCTGCTTGCCGGGACGCGTCACGGCATCTATCGGCTGACGAACGGCACGTGGAGCAACTCTGGACTGACACTGGCGCTGCTGCCGGAAGAGAAAACCGCGGACGCAACGGAAATGCCGAAGCAGGCGGCACGCACACGCGCGCAGAGCAATCCCGCCAAGGCTGGGCGTACCGGCGCTCGCACCTCTACCGCGACGGCCGCGAAGACTGGACCGAAGCGGGAAAAGTCGGTGAGCACCGCACCGGCACGCAGCGCGCCGCCGCAACAGTCCACGACCGGTGTCTATGCGATCGCCAGCACGGATGATGCCGTGTTTGCCGCGACCGAAGAGGGTCTGTTGACCTCGAAGGATGACGGTAAGAACTGGAACCATGTGCGCAGTGCGAACGGCACGCCGTGGCGTGTGGTCGCGGCGCAAGGACAGCGCGTTGCCGTTGCCGATTTGAAGGTGCTTGCGCTCTCGACGGACAAGGGCGTGACGTTTCACAATGTGACCGGTCCCGCCGACCTGACGATGATCTCGTCGATGGCGCTGGACGACACCAACCACCTTTGGGTGGGCGGCCGCGAGGGGGTGTACCTGTCGGATGACGACGGTGCGACCTGGCACTCGCAGAAGGGCCTGTTTGTGCCGAATGCGAGCGGTCTGTACTTCGACCAGGCGAACAAGCGTGTCCTCGTAACGTCCAGCAAGCCGGGAACCGTGGTGTTCGCGGTAAACGAGCCGGATATGTCCGTTAGGTACTGGGAGTCGGGCTGGGTGCTGCGCAGTGCGCGTCCGGTGGGCGACCACCTGGTCGGCATCACACCGTACGACGGCATCGTGTTAGAGCCGAAGATGGTCGTGTCCCAGGAAACGCAGGCGAAAAACTAAGGAAAGTAACAAGTTCAAGAGTGTAAGAGTAGGTGCAACAGTGGCGAGTCTTTGGACTTGCCACTGTTGCGTTGGCGTGTTCTGTGATCGCGCAGGAAACAATGCGGTTTTGAAGCGTCGCGGGGTTTGCCGGAGTCTAAACTGATGTTATGACCGAGTCGCCGACAGGACGTCCACGCCACGAATTTCAGACGGATGACGCCGCACTTTGGCCTGTCGCCGAAAAGGTAATGGCGCAGAAGCGCCTGTCCGTTGCGGACGGCATCCGTCTGTACCGGTCGCCGGACATTCTGGCGGTAGGCTGGCTGGCCAATCTGGTGCGCGAGCGGATGCACGGCGATGTGACGTTTTTCAATGTGAATCGGCACATCAATCCCACGAATGTCTGCGTCGCATCGTGCCGCTTGTGTGCGTTCGGCCGCAAAAAGGGTGAGGCGGCCACGTACACCATGGCGCTGGAAGAGGCCTGGGCTTCTGCGGCGACGGGCTATTCCGAGGCGGTGACGGAGTTCCACATCGTCGGCGGTTTGCACCCGGATCTGCCGTTTGAGTACTTCCTCGACCTGGTTGCCGGGTTGAAGGTACGTTTCCCGCAGGTGCACATTAAGGCATTCACCATGGTAGAGGTGGCGTTTCTGGCGAAGCGCGCGAAGATGTCTATCCCGGCGGCGCTGGAAAAGATGAAGGCGGCTGGCGTGGATAGTTGTCCCGGTGGCGGCGCGGAGATTTTTGCAGATCGCGTGCGGCACATCATCTGCGACCACAAGATCGACGGTGGCGAGTGGCTGGAGACGGCAAAGATGGTGCATCAGGCCGGCTTGCGGTCGAACGCGACCATGCTGTACGGCCACGTGGAGAATGAGGAAGACCGTATCGACCACATGGTGAAACTTCGTGCGGTGCAGGATGAAACGGGCGGTTTCCAGACGTTCATTCCGCTGGCGTTCCATCCACAGAACACGATGTTGGGACACCTGCCGAAGACGACCGGTTTCGACGACATGCGGCAGATCGCCATCGGCCGCCTGATGCTGGACAACTTCGCGCACATCAAGAGTTACTGGCAGATGGTGACGCCGAAGATGGCGCAAATTTCGCTACGGTTTGGCGCGGACGACATCGACGGTACGGTGGTGGAAGAAAAAATCTACCACGATGCCGGTGCGACGACGGAGCAGGGGATGCGGCGGGTAGACCTGGAGCGGCTTATTCGCGAGGCGGGCCGCGTGCCGTTTGAGCGGGACACGCTATATCACGCCGTGACGCGTAGCGAGGACAGCTTCACCATCGCGGTGTAAGTGGATCGCGACGACGTGAGGCAGTGAGCAGCCAGGCGGCGCGTGAGCCGGGATCGGCCCTGTTGCAGCGTGTGCCGACGGGTACCAAACAGGGTGACAGCCTTGCTTCCAGCATCCGTTCGAGGCGTTGGAAGCAAGGTAGTTTTGTCGAATATGCAATTTCGCCGCAACTCCCGCTGTCGCGTTGCACTATTTTTGAGTGCCCTGAAGCTCACACCGCGGTACGGAAACGAAGTTTACAGGGGCTACTCCGGGTTCGTTGAGCGGTGACGTTCCAGGCGAGGCGCTTGTTTCGCTTCCGGCACAATGGCATCGCGGTTGGGGCCAGCGGTGGGATGCACGCCGAAGTCCCAGACGCCGAGATTGACGGTTTTCGGGTCGATTACTTCCATGAGCGCGTATTCGCCAAAGGTGAGTGGCTGGGTAGGTGTGATGCTGATCCAGTGGCCGCCGGGCAGCGTGGCGGTCGTGGTATTGACGACGTCGGCCTGGCGCTGCTGCTGGCCAAGCAGGTTGATGGAAAAGCTGGTGACCACGCGAGCGCCGCGGCGCACATCCACGCGCACGATGGCATAGGCGCTGGTTTTGGACTGCTTTTCGTGCGGCGCACCCTGGGCACCGTGGGTGTCGATTTGCAGAGCACCCGCGGGAGCCTCGTCGCGGGCGGGTTGGTCGTCGTCCAGCCGGAGATAGAGGACGGGGTCCGATACGTGAAGCTGTACGGCGGAGCGTTCACCCTTCAACTCCACTAACTGGTGTGAGGACGACAGGGGATTGACTGCGGCGCGCAGGATGTTGTGCGCGGTCTGGCGATTCAGTTCGCCATCGGTTTGTTGCAGGATGGCGAGTTGCGGCTGGCCGACGTAGGTGTCGAGCGCGAGGACGCTGTCCTCGTCGGGCAGATGCAGGTCTTTCGCGACCTCAGGGGAGCGTGCGGCGCGATCGGCTTCTTCCTTCACCAGTGCCGGATCCAGCTCTATGATGGGCTTGCCGGCGGCACGAGCGGCGGCTCGCTGCTCGTAGATGTGGGTCGCCTCCAGGTCGACGTATTTCCGCGGGATGGACTCTTCTTCACCGGCACGTTCGGCCGAGCGATAGACGATGTTTTTTCCCTGGATGCGGTAAGTCAACACGACCTGGTACGAGCCGTCGACCAGGTACAGGCGCGAGCGGTGCAGGCCGGTTCCAGGGGTGGCTTCTGTCGGCAGATGGTTGCGGACGGGGTCGTCTGGCGGTGCGGGGGATGCCGTTTGCGCGCAAAAGGACAACGGCCCGATCAGCAGGAGCGCTGCAAGCAGACTTCGACGTGCAGAAAGTTTCACGACAGTTTAGACGCTGCATCGATGTGTTGCGATGGCGCAAGTTTGCCGCCGGAGAGAACTCGCGAGGAGCACCTGCGAGGGAGTGCGCCGCATCTGTGCTGGTATGAGCGAAACAGTACGCGAAACGACCTTTCGACTTGGTGGTGAACTTGAGATCAATCGCCTGGGTTATGGTGCCATGCGCATTACGGGTGATGGCGTGTGGGGGCCGCCCAGGGATCCGGAAAATGCAAAGAAGGTGCTGCGGCGAGCGGTGGAACTGGGCGTCAACTTTATCGATACGGCCGACAGCTATGGGCCGTATATCAGCGAAGAACTGATCGGCGAGGCGCTTCACCCATACAAGCCAGGGGTCGTGATCGCGACCAAGGGTGGATTTGTGCGGACGGGGCCAAACCTATGGCGCATGGTGGGCCAGCCGGACTATCTGGAGCAGGAGGGGTTGATGAGCATGCGCCGACTGAAGGTGGAGGCGATCGACCTGTGGCAGTTGCACCGCATCGACCCGAAAGTGCCGGTGGAAGACTCGCTGAAGCCCATTGCCAAGTTGCAGAAGCAGGGCAAGATCAAGCACGTGGGACTGAGCGAGGTGAAGCCGGAGGAGATCGAGCGCGCCTCGAAGGTCGTGAAGATCGTATCGGTACAGAACGAGTACAACATCGGCAACCGCAAGAGCGAGGCGACGCTGGAGTACTGCGAGCAGCACGGCATCGCGTTCATTCCGTGGTATCCGGTGGCGGCGGGCAAGCTGGCGGTACCGGGCGGCGTGTTGGATACAGCGGCGAAGAAGCACAATGCGACGGTTGCGCAGCTTTCGCTGGCGTGGCTGCTGCATCGCAGCCCGGTCATGCTGCCGATTCCGGGAACATCGTCGGTGGAGCATCTGGAAGAAAACATGAAGGCGGCGGATCTGGAACTCAGCAACGAAGAGTGGGGTGAGATCGAAGCGGCTGCCGCACAGAAGTAACGAGGGTGTAGTGAACTGGGAGCGGAAGTCCTGCATGGGACTTCCGCTCGTGCATTTCTGAAACGGCTTAGCGAAAGGTGTCGGCGAGGTCTGTGAGGTTGCGGGTGAGGGTGCCGCGCCACAGGCCGTGAGTGATTTTCCGACGCAAACGTTCAACGTTTGGTGCGGCATCGAGTGTGATGTAGGCGTCGAACGTCCTCTGTTGGCGCGGGTTGAGCCGGTCGTGGTAGGTCTTCAGGAAGGTAAGTGCTTGTGTCTGCATCCGCTGCCTTACGGTGCGGCGTGCTTCGAATGCGGTGTTTCCCAGAAGCCGCTGCAGCGCGGAACCCTGGGCTTCAGCGGCGCCCACGATGTTGCCACCATGCTGCCGATACTGGATAGTGGATTCGGCAATCCACGCGGCACGGCCCAGTGTGCAGGCGAGCAGGGCGATCCAGTGATCGTGCTGGATGCCGAGCGGATCGTTCATGGGCGGTGCGGGCATCTGCGCGGCAAGCTTTGCGAGCGGGCGATTGAGCAGTGCCGTGCAGCCGGTAACGACGTTTTCGCCAAGCAGGCTGCCGAGCCGTGTTACTGCCGCGGGTGCGAGGCCGTTATGCCGCCAGAGCGATGGCGCGACGGGCCGCAGCAACGCATCGACGATGGCCAGATCGGTAAAGACGAGCAGCGGAGTTGCATTACCGAACTTCGCTTCCAGTTGCCGCATCGCGTTAAGGCTTCGGCGCAGCTTGTCCGAGTGCCAGACATCGTCCTGGTCGGCCAGAGCGACGTAGGGCGCGGTACTTTCGCGGAGCAGCAGGCGAAAGTTTCCGGTGGCTGAGCCTGTGGGTGTGCCGTTCGGCAGTACGCGAAAGTTCTCGCGCTGCATGCCCGCAAGCAGCTCTGGGGTGCGATCACGAGAACCGTCGTCGCGCGCCAGAATGCGGGTTTTGACGCCGGTCTGGGCAAGGATGGATTCGACCTGCTGCGGGAGAAAAGCTTCGCCCTGAAAAGTCGCGAGCAGGACGTCGATGGCCGCTTTCACGCGAAGTCCTCGCCGCCCGGCAGCGCCGAGCGCAGAATCTGCCGAGCCGAGGCGAAATCGCGCTTGTGGGCGACCACGCTTGCCGCCCGGCGCAGCAGCCGGATCGGGTGCAGCAGACGTTCTGCCGTGCTGCCATGCAGGCGGTAAAAGCGGCGCTCGGCGGCGAGAATGTGTTGCTGCCGTGCGCGTTCTTTGGCAGAAAGTGCCTGCCCGGTGTCGGTGGAAAGGGCGTGTTTGAGCGAAGCTTGTAGTACCTGTACCCGCCCTTTGCGCTGTAATGCGGCGAAGGTGGCGTGGTCCAGGTAGTCCAGCGGAAAGCGTGGGTCGAAGCCACCCATCGCCGTAAGCGTCGCGACGCGCAGCACCGCGCCGGAGTTGAACGCCTGTAAAGACTTGCCGGGTGTGAGCGTTGCGTTGGGGCCGGCCAGCCGGGGGGTGAACGGCGACACCACGGTTCCACGGTGCCGCAAGAGCGGAACGAAGCCGACGACATCCGGCGTGGCACGCTCAGTTGCGGCGCAGACCTCGTCCAGAAAGGCAGGGGTCACCTCGGTATCCTGATCCAGCAGCAGCAGCCATGGAATGCCGCGTTCGGCAGCGGCGGCGAGCGCGGCGTTGTAGGCTGCGGCCAACCCCGGATTTGTCGGATCGGCATGGAAAACGACCTGACAGCTCGTCGGGGGAGCCGGTTCCGGGTTGGGCGAGTTGTCCCAAAGCAGTACGTCCAGCGAGCGATGCGCGATAAGCAACGATTGCAGCGCCAAGCTTTGCCGCGCGCGCATGCGGTAGAGCACCACCACGGCGAGCACCGCTGCCGATCGGGGTTCCCCGTTGTATTTGCGTTGCGAGGTCCCTTTCATGCCGCCCAACTCCAGTTCAGCCTTGATCTTATCGTTCGCGGCGGCCGGGCATCGTGGCTGGTAGGATGGTCTCTGCGACAGTCCTGCCAGACGCGGCTGCCGGACCTTGGCACAACGACGGAACGCATGCATCTTGTAGAACCCGGCAGTCCGAATCCGTTTATGGCTGAGCCGGCCGCACCTGACCCACTGCATCCTGCTTTTGCTGCCGAAACGGTGACGACGGAGGTCGCTGGAGTCCCCGTGCCGCCCGACGCCGCGGAAGGTACACTGCTGCGCCGCACATTGCGCCGTGCCGGAATCGATCGCGCGATTGCGTATACGATCCTCGCGCGCGCGTGGGGGTCGCTTTCCGGCCTGGTGACGGTGGCATTGATCGCGCGGACGCTTTCGCGGGAGCAGCAGGGCTACTACTACACGTTCGGTTCGCTGGTGGCGCTGCAGATCGTCTTTGAACTCGGCTTTTCCGTGGTGATTCTGCAGCTTGCGACGCATGAAGCGGCGCACCTGAGCATCGGCCAGGACGGCCTGATTTTGGGCGATGCACGGCCGATCGCGCGTCTGGCCAGCGTGTTGCAAAAAGCCGTGCTTTGGTACAGCATCGCCGCCGCGCTGATGGGCTTGGTGCTGTTGCCGGTGGGCTGGCGCTTTTTTGCCACGAGTCCCGGCAGTGCGGAGACGGCGTGGCGCGGTCCTTGGATTGCGGTGGTGCTAGCGTCGTGTTTTACATTCCAGATCGATCCGGTGTTTTCGTTTCTGGAAGGCTGCGGGTTCGTGAGCCGGGTTGCGCGCACACGCACGGTGCAGGCGGTTACGGGATCGATCCTGGCGTGGGGCGCGTTGGCGCTTCACCACGGCCTGTTTGCGCCGGCCATGGTGATCGCGGGCCAGGCGGTAGTAGGCTTTGGATTTCTGCTGGGACGGCGACCGCTGCTGCTGGGGCTACTGCGAACGAAAGCCGGAAAGTTCGCCGTGCGCTGGAGCGAGGAGGTCTGGCCGTTCCAGTGGCGTATCGCGATCTCGTATGCGTCGGGGTTCCTGATTTTTCAACTGTTCAACCCGGTATTGTTGCGTTATTTCGGACCGGTGATTGCCGGGCGCATGGGCATGAGCCTGAACCTGTCGAACGCACTGGCGGGCGTGGCGATCTCCTGGATTGCGACCAAGGCCGCACCGTTCGGTGCCATGATTGCGCGACGAGAGTTTGCCGAGCTGGACCGGACATTTTTCCGCGCGGCGGGGCAGGCGCTGCTGCTGTGCGGCTTCGGCTCTATCGTTGTCTGGTGCATCGATCTGGGCATGGTGCATTATGGTGTGCGGTTTGCTCAGCGCCTGTTGCCGCCGCTGCCGCTGGGTTTGCTGCTCATTACGATGGTGCTGAATCAGGCGGTGGCCAGCATGGCGCTCTATCTGCGCGCGCACAAGCAGGAGAAGTTTCTGGTCAATTCCGTTCTGGGCGGCCTACTGGTGGCGCTCAGCACGCTGACGCTGGGCCGCTGGTATGGGCCGACGGGCATGTTGGCGGGTTTTCTGGCGGTCACGACCGTGGTCGGCATCGGCATGGGGGCGTTTACGTTCCAGAAGTACCGGCGGTTGTGGCATGCCGGATAGCGCGACAGTAAAGCCCCTGCTCACGATTGCGATTCCGACGTTTGACCGCGCGGAGTTTCT
This sequence comes from uncultured Granulicella sp., assembly GCA_964658865.1. Lineage (GTDB taxonomy): Bacteria > Acidobacteriota > Terriglobia > Terriglobales > Acidobacteriaceae > Terriglobus. The sequence goes on along the minus strand of CBAAAH010000044.1, from coordinate 203 downwards.
GCGTGAGGCGCTGGATGAGTTGCTGCCGCAGTTGATCGCGCTACAGGCCACGCATCCGGGCGCGGTGGAGTGCCTCATCTCCGACAATGGATCGGCGGATGGTACGGCAGCCGTGCTGGATGCCGCGGAAGCCGCCGCCCCGGGAACGCTGCGGCGGGTGCGTCAGACGGAGAACATCGGCTCGGATCGCAATTTCCTTTACT
>CBAAAH010000043.1:0-12064 GCA_964658865.1 uncultured Granulicella sp. | reverse complement strand
GATGAAAGCCTGCTGAAACTGGGCGTGATCAGCGGCCTCAAGTACAACGAGAGCCGTGGCAAGGCCGATGAACTCGGCGTGCGCAACGACATCGAAGGCAAGCGCCTGCAACTGAACCAGCAGGCAATTCGCACCCAGGTCGCCGTGCAGCAGACAAAGGTGCAACAGGCCGCTGCCCTGCTTGGCTTGAAACAGAAGCAGCAGGAAGCGCTTAGCGTGCGCGCCGGCATCGACGGTGTGCTGGTCGACCTGCCGCACCAGGTGGGCGAGCACGTCACCATCGGTACCACGCTAGCCAAGGTCGTGCAGCCCGACCAGTTGAAGGCCTCGCTCAAGATCGCCGAGACGCAGGCGCGCGACATTCAGCTCAATCAGCCCGCCTCGGTCGACACGCACAACGGCGTCATCGCCGGACATGTTACGCGCATCGATCCCGCGGTGCAGAACGGAACCGTGACGGTCGACGTCGCGTTGGATGGTGCATTGCCGCAGGGAGCGCGGCCCGACCTGAGCGTGGACGGCACCATCGACCTGGACCGCCTGACGGATGTGCTGTACGTGGGCCGGCCCGCGCAGGGCAATGAAAACAGCACGATCAGCCTGTTCCGGCTGGCGCCGGACGGCAAGTCCGCGCAGCGCGTGCCGGTACAGGTGGGACGCGCGTCGGTCAACGCGATCCAGGTGATCGGCGGATTGCAGCAGGGCGACACCGTCATCCTGAGCGACATGAGCAAATGGGACGGCAACGACCGTGTTCGTGTGGAGCAGTAAACGCGCAGTAAACCGGCAAGGAGAGCAGCGATGAGTGCAGCGGAACAGTTGATCCACATCCAGAACATGACCAAGGTGTTTTATACCGACGAGATCGAGACCCACGCCCTGAGCGGCGTGCACCTGGATATTGCGCGCGGCGAGTACGTCGCCATGAGCGGACCTTCGGGCTGCGGTAAATCCACACTGCTGTCGATCCTGGGGCTACTGGATACACCCACCGGCGGCACCTACGTTCTGAACGGGAAGGAAGTGGCGAACCTGAACTTTGCGGAGCGGTCGCGCATCCGCAACCAGGAGATCGGCTTTATCTTTCAGAGTTTCAATCTGATCGGCGACTTGACCGTGTTTGAAAACGTGGAGCTGCCGCTGACCTATCGCAGCGGCATGAACGCGGCCGAACGCAAGCAGCGCGTGGTGCAGGCATTGGAGCGGGTGAACATGGCGCATCGGCTGCGGCACTATCCGGCACAGTTGAGTGGCGGCCAGCAGCAGCGTGTGGCGGTGGCGCGCGCGCTCGCCGGCTCCCCAAGCATCCTGCTGGCGGACGAGCCGACAGGCAACCTGGATTCCAAGAACGGCGAGGCGGTGATGCGGCTGCTGGCCGACCTGCACCGCGAAGGCGCGACGATCTGCATGGTGACGCACGACCCACGATTCGCCGCGCACGCCGACCGCCAGGTGCACCTGTTCGACGGCAAGGTCGTGGCCGAAGGCGAGTTGCAGCGGATGCTTGCGGCGGCGGAAGAAGAGTATCGCACTGCCGCAAGCCGCTGACTCGGTCACACCCTTCTTCTAAAAACACGTACGGCATATCAACGGGAAACGCTCATGACCACGCTGATGCAGGACCTTCGCTTTGCACTTCGCCAGCTTCGCCGCTCGCCGGGCTTTGCCGCAACCGCCGTACTGACCCTGGCGCTGGGCATCGGTGCCACGACTGCCATCTTTACGCTGACCTACCAGGTGCTGCTACGGTCGATTCCCGTGGCCCATCCGGAGCAGTTGTACAAGCTCGGCAAGGACATCGATTGCTGCGTCGAGAGCGGCATGCAGGACGACTGGAAAATCTTTTCGTACCCGCTGTACAAGCATCTGCGCGACAGCACGCCGGGCACACAGGGCATGGCCGCGGTGCAGGCAGGCACCATCACGTTTAGCGCACACCTGGCGGATGAGACAGCGTCGCAGCCGCTGAATGTGCGGCTGGTGAGCGGCAATTACTTCCCCGTGCTCGGCATCGCACCTATGCACGGCAGACTGCTGACGCCGGACGACGACCGCCCGGGTGCCGCGCCCGTGGCCGTGGTAAGCCACGCCGTATGGACGACGAAGTTTCACAGCGACCCCGGCCTGGTGGGGAAAACGGTGGTGCTTACCGGCACGGCCGCGACCATCGTCGGCATCACCGGACCGGGCTTTCTGGGGGAACGCAATACCGGCGATCCGGCCGGCGTATGGGTGCCCCTCGCGCAGGAGCCCGTGCTGGAACCGACGCGTACCCTGCTGAACTTTTCCAACAGCCACTGGCTCGATGTCCTGCTGCGCGTGGAAAACCCGAAAGCCGTGCCTGCCGTGCAAAAGGCGGTGCAGGTAGAACTGCTGCAGTGGTTGCGCGCGAATCGCGACCCAAACGACAACGCCACCGATGCCGACATTGCCAAGCAGACGACCACGGTGACCTCCGCCAGCAGCGGCATCAACGACCTGCGCGCGCAGTATGAAAAAAGTTTGACGATGCTGCTGCTGATTGCGGGCGCGGTGCTGCTGATTTGCTGCGCCAACCTTTCAAATCTGATGTTGGTGCGGGCAGTCGCGCGCAGCCAGGAGATCGGCGTGCGGACGGCGCTGGGCGCGCCGCGCAGCCGCCTGGTGCGGCAGATGCTGGTGGAGTCCGTGGTGCTGTCGCTGCTGGGTGGTGTCGCAGGTGTCGCGGTGGCCTTTGCCGGCGTGCGTGCCATGCTGTCGCTTGCCATGAAGGGCGTGGAGGTGGACCCGCTCAGCGCCAGCCCCTCGATGCCCGTGCTGCTGTTTGCGTTCGGCGTATCGGTGGTGACGGGCATGTTGTTCGGCACGGCGCCCGCGTGGATCGCCTCGCGCGTGGACCCGGCAAACGCCCTGCGCGGTGCGAATCGCAGCATGGGCCAGGCCAGTTCCCTGCCGCAACGTGTGCTCGTCATCCTGCAGGCAGCGTTGTCGGTCGTTCTGCTCAGCACGGCGGGGCTGCTGATTTCGAGCCTGCGTAACCTGGAACATCAGGACTTCCACTTTGAGCCGCACGGTCGCATGCTGGCTTTTATCGATCTGCAGGCCGCGGGCTACCGCTTCGACCAACTGGACGGCCTGTACCGGCAGATCGATCAGAACTTCGCGGCATTGCCAGGCGTGCAGAGCGTGGCGTACGCAACGTACACGCCCATGTCGTTCAACAACTGGGGCACGGGTGTGCTGCTTGCCGGCGGCGATCCGAACAAGCGCGTATATGCGAGTTACTCGTTTGTCAGTGCACATTTCTTCGACACGGTAGGAACGCGTGTGCTGCAGGGCCGCGGCTTCAACGAGCAGGACAGCGCAACCAGTACGCACGTCGCCGTGATCAATAAGGCGTTTGCCGACGAATACCTCAAAGGTAAAGCCGCGATCGGCGCGCACTTTGGCCCGGACCGGCATATGACGCAGGAACGCGAAATTGTCGGCATCGTGGACAACAGCAAATACGGCGATCCGGAAAAGGACGTCAGGCCGATGTTCTTTATGCCCATCACGCAGAGCGCGAATTTCCAGAACGCGGACGGTACGCCGGCGGAGAAAGATCGCGCGCAGAAGGACGAGCAGTTCGCCCATTTCGCTTCGAACCTGGTGGTGCACTACCAGGGCGATCCGGCGGCGATGAGCGCCACCATGCGTCGCACGCTGAACGGCATCAACCCGAATATTCCGATCGATAAGCTGATGACGTTCGACGAGCAGGTGAGCTACAGCTTTACGCAGCAGGAACTCGTGGTGCGGCTCACCACCATCTTCGGCGTGCTGGCGCTGGTGCTCGCCTCCATCGGCCTGTACGGCATAACCGCGTATAACGTGGCGCAGCGTGTGCCGGAGATCGGTTTGCGCATGGCGCTGGGATCGGATCGCAGCGGCATTCTGCGGCTCATCCTGCGCGGTGCGCTGACGCAGACGCTGATCGGCCTGGCGCTGGGCATTCCCGCCGCTCTGCTGGCCGGCCACGCGCTGCAGGCAAAGTTGTTCGGCATCAAGTCGCACGATGTGCCGACGCTGCTGGGCGCGTGTGGCGTGCTTGCGCTGGCGGCGCTGCTGGCCAGTGCCATTCCCGCGTACCGTGCCAGTGCCGTCGATCCGATGCAGGCGCTGCGTGCCGAGTAAGACCAGGCCCGTCGATCCGACTCCATGCGTGCGCGTACCGGGTGCGAAACAGCCAATCCAATGCGATCAGAGGAGAGATACCGATGAACCAGATCCTGCAGGATATCCGCTACGCGTTGCGCCAGATGCGGCGCGCACCGGAGTTCGCGTTGACCGCGGTGCTGACGCTGGCGCTGGGCGTGGGCGCGAACAGTGCGATGTTCTCGCTGCTGGACCAGGCGCTGCTGCGTTCGCTGCCGGTACGCGAGCCAAAGCGGCTCGCGATTCTGGAGGGCACCGGCAAGATGTGGGAGGGCGGCGCCAGCACTCATGGCGGCGATCCGGAATCGTACTTCAGCGTTCCCATGTACCGCGACCTGCGGGACCGCGCGGGTGTCTTCCAGGGATTGGCATCGACGGCCGCGACCAGCGTGGGGCTTGCGCGGCGTGGCGACTCCAGCACGGTGGATGCGGAACTCGTGAGCGGCAATTACTTCCAGATGCTGGGCACACCGGCTGCGCTGGGGCGTGTCTTCAATGCGGCGGACGACACAGTCGGTGGCAACCACCAGCTTGCCGTGCTGAGCTATGGCTACTGGCGCGACAAGATGGGCGCGGACCCGAACCTGGTCGGCCAAACGGTGCGCCTGAACGGCATGCCGGTACAGGTGGTCGGTATTGCCGCGCCAAACTTTCAGAGCGCCATCTGGGGCCAGACGCCCGCGCTTTTTCTGCCCATGACCATGGCACCGGAACTGGACCTGCGCCATTCCGGCTCACTGACCGACCATCAGTTCAAGTGGATCAACATCATGGGGCGGCTGCGCGACGGCGTGACCATGCCGCAGGCGGAGGCGCAGCTTGCGCCGCTGTGGCACGCCCTGCGAGCGGACGAGTTGAGCAAAATGGGCAGACGTTCGCCGCGCTTTGTCGATGACTTTCTGACAACCAGCCGGTTGCACGTGCTGCCCGGCGCGCGCGGTCTATCGTATCGGCGGGACAGTCTGGAGACGCCGCTGCTCGTCGTGATGGGCATGGCGTTGCTGGTGCTGCTGATTGCTGCAGTCAACGTGGCAAGCCTGTTACTGGTGCGATCGAGCGGCCGCGTGCGGGAGTTTGCCGTGCGCTATGCGCTGGGCGCAACGGCCGAGCGGCTGGTTTCGCAATTGCTGTTGGAAGGTTTGCTGCTGGGCTTGATGGGCGCTGCCGCCGGCGTGGCGTTGGCACCGCTCGCGATGCGTGCCATCGCCAGCCGGCTGGTTACAGCGGGCGATCCGGCCTACTTCCGCGCCACGGTCGACGCACGACTGCTGCTGTTTAGCTTTATTACCGCAACCGTGGTCAGCGCACTGTTCAGCGTTGCGCCGGCGCTGCAGTTGATGCGGCCGGATATGGTGAATGCGCTGAAGCAGCAGGTGGGCACGCCAAGTGGGGGTGGCCTGCTGTTTCGCCGTGTCGTCGTCGGCCTACAGGTCGGCCTGAGCGTTCTGCTGCTGGTGGGCGCAGGGATGTTCGTGCAGACGTTGCGTAATCTTCGGCATGCGGAGGTCGGCTTCGACACCGCGCACCTGTTGACGCTGACGACCGTGCCGCACATGGCCGGCATCTCGCAGGAACTGACACCCGCACTGTTTGACCGCATGATCGAGCGGCTGGGCGCGCTGCCCGGCGTCACCGGCGTGGCTGCAACGGACAGCGCGGAGCTGGCCGGGTCGGACCGCGGCTCCAACGTCACGGTGCAGGGCTACACGCCGCCGCCGGACGAGGACCTGGACGTGGGTTATGCCGCGATCTCGACCGGATATTTTGCCACCCTGCACACACCGCTGCTCGCGGGCCGGGAGTTCGGCCCCGACGACGACCTGCAGCACCCGTCGGTTGCCGTCGTCAACGAGAGCTTTGCGAAGCACTACTTCGGCTCAGCCCCCGCCGCCATCGGCCGGAACATGACACCCGGAGGTGGCAACAACCTGAAGTTTCGGCAGATTGTCGGCGTGGTGCGCGACGTGCATCACAGCGGCCTGCGCGACCCGGCAAAAATCTCGTTCTTCATGCCGCTCAAACAGGCCCCTAAGGCGTCGCAGATCACGCTTTACCTGCGCACCCGCGAGGCTCCCTTGCAAACGGCTGCGCTTGTCCGCAACACCATGCACGATATCGATCCCGGCCTCTCGATGGTCAACCTGTGGGACATGGACCAGCAGATCGAATCGGACCTGAGCAACGAGCGCATGATCGAGCTGCTGGCCGTGTCGTTCAGTGTGCTGGCGACTGCACTTGCAGGCATCGGGCTGTATGGCGTGCTGGCATTTTCGGTGGCGCAGCGCACGCGGGAGATCGGCATCCGCATGGCGCTTGGCTCCACGCGCGGCTTGGTGGCGCGCCTGGTCGTAGTCGACGTACTGCGGCTTGCGGGCATCGGCGTTGTGGTGGCGGTGCCGCTGGCGCTGCTGGCCGCGCGGTCGCTGCGGAGCCAGTTGTACGGCGTGTCCGCCGCAGACCCGCTCAGCGTTGGCGCGGCGGTGTTGTTGATTGCAACCGTTGCGCTGCTGGCGGCGGTTCTGCCTGCGCACCGCGCCGCCACCGTGCACCCGAACACCGCATTGCGAGCCGAGTAACAAAACAAGTGGAAACGAGAAACCCATGATTGAGCTGAACAACGTGGAACGGACCTACAAGACCGGCCATGAGCAAAACTTCGTGCTGCGGCGCGTGACCCTGACCATCAAGCCGGGCGAGTTCGTGACGGTGATGGGGCCGAGCGGTGCGGGTAAATCGAGCCTGTTGAACATGCTCGCCATGCTGGATGACGGATGGACGGGCGAGTACGTGCTGGACGGCGTTGCGGTGCACACACTGAACCGCAAGCAGCGTGCTGAGGTAGCGCGGCAGAAGATCGGCATGGTGTTCCAGAGCTACCATCTACTGGACGACCTGACCGTTGCGGAGAACATCGACCTGCCGCTGCAGTACAAGAACATTGCACGCGGCGAGCGGCAGGCGCTGGTGGCCGACACGCTGGACCGCTTCGGCATCGTGGGGAAGAAAGACCTGTACCCGTCGCAGCTTTCCGGCGGCCAGCAGCAGGTGGTCGGCATCGCGCGCGCGGTGATTCACAGCCCCGCGCTGCTGCTTGCGGACGAGCCGACCGGCAACCTGCACTCCGCACAGGCGGCGGAGGTGATGGAGCTGTTTCGCACGCTGAACCGCGCGGGAACGACGGTCCTGCAGGTGTCGCACTCCGAGGCGAACGCCGGCTATGGCACGCGCTTAATCGAAATGCGCGACGGCTGGATCAGCGAAGACCGCCGCACGGCACACGGTGGCCAGGCGGGAGCGCAGGCATGAAGAAACGATTCCCGCCGCGCCTGCTCGCATCTTCGGCACTGTTCGCACTTCTCGCGCCATCACCCGTTCTGCCGGCGCAGGCGGCCTCTGCGCAGCAGCCCGCAACGCCCGAGCCGCAGCTTGCACTGCAGCCGCAATTCGCGCTTCAGGCGCAGCCGTTTGTGCGGCTCGATCTTCCGCATGCCGACAATCCCTTCAACGCCTACAGGCCGACGGCGGTCGCGCCGGCAAATCTTGCGAACTCCGCGCGACTGAGCACGCTGGTGCACGACGGCGTGCTGGAAATCTCGTTGCAGGATGCCATTGCGCTGGCGCTGGAAAACAACCTGGATCTTGCCATTGCGCGTTACAACATTCCCATTGCGGCGGCCGACATTCTGCGCACCAAGGCAGGCGGTAGCACGCGCGGCGTCAACACGGGCGTGGTGCAGAACACGCCGGGCGGCGGCGGCGCGGGCAGCTTCGGCTCCGGCGCGACGGGTGCGGGCGCGGGCGGCACCAGCGGCGGCGCAGGCGGCGCGGGTACCGGCGCATCGGGCCTCGTGCAATCCACACTGGGCAGCGGAACGGCGGTCAATTCGTACGATCCCGTCCTCACCGCCGACATCGACCTGCAGCACAGCACGGAGCCGCTGTCGAATCTGTCGATCTATGGCGTGCCGACGCTGCGCTCCAATACCTGGAGCGGCGACGTGGGCTATGCGCAGGCGTTCTCCACGGGCACGTCGGTGCAGTTCACCTTCAATGCGAGCCGTGGCACGTCCAACAGCTTATATACCTACCTGAACCCGCAGTTGAACGCACAGTACCAGTTCTACGTGCGGCAGCCGCTGCTTGCGGGCTTCGGTTTCGGCCCGAACCTGCGGTACCTGCGCATTGCGCGCAACAATAAAAAGATTTCAGACAAGGCCTTCGAGCTGCAGGTCGTCAGCACGGTGACACAGACGGCGAACCTGTACTGGGATCTTGTCGCGGCGTATGAGGATGAACAGGTCAAGGAACGTTCGCTGCGGTTTGCCAACGACACCCTCGCCCTCGGCCGCAAGCAGCTCGAATTGCAGGCGATTCCCGCGTTGGATGTGACCAAGGACGAGGGCGAAGCGGCGCGTGTCGAGGGCGACCTGACCATCGCCAAAGCGACGCTGCAGTTTCAGGAGTTGCTGATGAAAAACGCCCTGACCAAAAACCTGGACGACCCGATTCTGGAGGCAATGCCGGTGCGTCCCATCGACCTGAGCAGCGTGAACGGCGACGCCGGATCCGAGAGCACGACATCCACCGAAGATGCAATCAACAACGCGCTGGACCGGCGGCTGGAACTGCGGATCAGCAACACGAACCTTTCAAACCGCGACATCAGCCGCAAAGCGGTGAACAACGCTCTGCTGCCCTCGCTGAACCTAGTGGGCACCTACGGAGGTGCCGGTCTGGCGGGCGTGGGGAACCCCGCGGCGGGAGTGACATCCACGGTCCCCGATGGCTTCGGCGGATCGCTGACGAACGCCTTCAACAACAGCGCGCCGAGTTACTACGTCGGCATGAACCTGACGGTGCCGCTGCGCAACCGGCTGGCGAAGAGCGACCAGTACCGCTCGGAGTTGGAGACGCGGCAGGCGGAGATTCTGCTGCAGCAGCAGCGTAAGCAGATTCGCATCGAGGTGCGCAACGCGCAGTACGCCTTAATTCAAGCAGCGGCACGCGTGCGCGCGGCGGCCAAGGCACGCGACATTGCCGTGCATACGTTCGACATTATGGGCAAGGAGCAGCAACTGGGCGCGGGATCGGCAATGGACACGCTGCAGGCAAGCCAGGCGCTGGCCACGGCGGAAAGCCTGCTCGTCGCCGCGCGCACGGCATACCAGAAATCGCGTGTGGAATTGCACCGCGCCATCGGCACAACGCTCGAGGAGAACCACGTTTCGGTAGAATAGGCGCGAGGCGGCATGCAGACCACAGCAGCAACTGCCGCCCGGTGACGCGCATGGAAGTGGAACGCAACAGGCCGGCAGAGACGCGCACAGCCGATGCGAGGATGGCCGCGCGTCCTCGCCTGCTGATCGCGGACGACCAACCCTTCATCCTGGAAGCCCTGGCGCTGCTGCTGCGGCCCGAGGGCTTTCACGTGGAGACCGCGCGTTCGCCGGCAATGGTCTTGGACTGCCTGCAACACGGCGACTACGACGCCCTGCTCGTCGACCTGAACTACACGCGCGATACGACCAGCGGCACCGAGGGCCTGCGCCTGCTGGAGCAGGTCCGGCAGAGCTTTGATCGCTTGCCGGTGATCGTGATGACGGCCTACGCGAACGTGGACCTGGCCGTGGATGCAATGCACCGAGGCGCGAGCGACTTTGTGCAGAAGCCCTGGGAAAACGCTCGCCTGCTGGCCATCGTGAAAGCGCAGGCGGAGCTATACCGCGCGCACCGGCGAACGCTGATGCTGGAGGCGGAAAACCGCATGCTGCGGGCAGAAGGCGCACCGGAGTTCATTGCCACCGCTGCCGCAATGCGGCCGGTGCTGGATCTGGTGCGGCGCATCGGCCCATCCGACGCCAACGTGCTGATCACCGGCGAGCATGGCACCGGCAAGGAGGTCGTGGCACAGACGCTGCACCGACTCTCGCACCGCGCGCACCGCACGCTGGTTACCGTCAACACCGGTGCGCTGCCGGACGGCACCTTTGAGAGTGAACTGTTCGGCCACGTGAAGGGCGCCTTTACCGACGCGCGCGCCGACCGCATCGGCCGCTTTGAATTGGCGAACGGCGGCACCCTGTTTCTGGACGAGATCGCGAACATTCCGCTGCGCCAGCAGGCCAAGCTGCTGCGCGTGCTGGAAACGGGCGAGCTGGAGCGCGTGGGCTCGTCGACGACGAAGAGCGTCGATGTGCGCATGATCTCCGCGACCAATGCCGATCTGCGCACGGAAGCCGCTGCCGGCCACTTTCGCGAAGACCTTTTCTTTCGCCTGAATACCGTTGAAATCCGCCTGCCGGCCCTGCGTGAACGTCGTGACGATATTCCGCTGCTGGCCGCGCACTTTCTGGCGCGGTATGCCGCGCGGTACCGCCGTGCGGTGCAGGGCTTCGAATCCAGCGCGTTGCAACAGATGCTGCAGTATGCGTGGCCGGGCAATGTGCGCGAACTGGACCACACCATGGAGCGCGCGGTGCTCATGTCTACAGGTGCACAGATCGCGGCGGCCGATCTTGGCCTGCACGCCGCACCCGCAAGCGCGGCGCGCAACCTGGATGACCTGAGCCTGGAAGCGGTAGAGGCTGTGCTGGTGCGCAAGGCGCTGGCGCGCACGGGCGGCAACGTTAGCCAGGCCGCGGACGCGCTGGGCCTGAGCCGCGGCGCACTGTACCGGCGCATGGAGAAGCATGGCATCTGACGGCCCGGCGGGCAGCACCGTCGCCGATCGCAGGCGCGTGCCGCTGGGCCGCAACGCGCGGCGTCTCGGCTTTGAGCGTCGCATGCGCCTGTGGGCATGGAGCTTTTCTGCGCCGATGCTGGCTGCAGTGGGCTGGCAGTGGCACACCGGTGCACACTCTCTCCCTGCCATGGGTCTGTGGGTCGGCATCTCTGCCCTTGTGTGGGCGCTGGTGGTTTCCTACTTTCTCGACAGTGTCATTCGCCCGCTGCAAACGCTCTCCAACATCGTGGCGGCGTTGCGCGAAGACGATTTCAGCTTTCGCGCGCGTGGTGCCAAGCGCGGCGATGCGCTGGGTGACCTGGCGCTTGAGATCAACACGCTTGCCGGTCTGCTGCAGGCGCAACGCAACGCGGCGCTGGACGCGATCACCCTTGCGGACCGCGTGATCGCGTCGATGCAGTCGCCGGTGCTCGCGTTCGACGTGGAAGGGCGACTGCGCCTGATGAACGCCGCCGCGGAGCGAACGATGGGGCTTGCGCTGCGGGACGGGATCGGCCGCACGGCGCAAGCACTCGACCTCGATGATCTTCTGATTGTCGAGGATCAAAGCGTCTTGACACCGAAGCGCAGCAGGCACAGCGGTGCGGCTCCGCGCTGGTCGGTGCGCCGCAACGTCTTTCGCCTGCACGGCGTGCCGCACACGCTGTTCGTGTTGAGCGACGTCGCCGCCGCCCTGCGCGAAGAAGAACGCGTCGCCTGGCAGAGGCTGATCCGCGTGCTGAGCCATGAGATCAACAACTCGCTCACGCCCATCAAGTCCGTTGCCGGCATGCTGCGCGAGCGATCGTTCCATCTGGCGCCGGAGTCGCACACCTCACAGGATTCCTACGATCTGAAGCGCGGGCTGAGCATGATCGAGGAGCGCGCGGACTCATTGCATCGTTTTTTGCAGGCGTACCAACAGCTCTCGCGGCTGCCCGCGCCCAGCATGCGGCGCGTGTCCGTCAAGGCCCTGGTGCAGCAGAGCGCACTGCTAGAACGGCGCGTGCCGATCATTCTGCAGCCATCGCCGGCACTGGAGATCTTCGCGGATCCGGACCAGATGCAGCAACTGCTGATCAACGTCTTCAAAAATGCGGCAGACGCGGCCACCGATCCGGAGCTGAAGCAGGCCGCGCCACACATCGACGTCTCGTGGGGCAAGCA
>CBAAAH010000042.1:0-12172 GCA_964658865.1 uncultured Granulicella sp. | reverse complement strand
TATTACTCCAGAAACTCAGGAAACATTCAGAGTGGGCCCGGATTACTGACGAGAAATGGGATGAGCAGGTCACCTCAGAGGAGGACACTGTTCCCATGAAGAAACGAGCGCAGCACCTCATTGCGGAAGTTCCACGCAGACAGGTTAAGTTCGAGATCACGATTGGTATCGACCTTGGTGATGTCTGGAGCCATTATTGCAAGCTCAACCAGAACGGAGAGGTTGTGGACCGGGGGCGCTTCCGGACCACGCCTAAGGCTATCGACAAGTGGTTCGTCGATGTTCCTCCAGCACGTATTGCCATGGAAGCGGGCATGCATTCGATTTGGATTAGCGAACAACTCGAGGAGCTCGGTCATGACGTGATCGTGGCGAACGTCCGTGAGTTGCGGGCGATCTCGCACAGTGACCGCAAGAGCGATCAGGTAGACGCGGAAAAGCTGGCCCGCTACGCCCGGCTTGATCCGGAGATCCTGCGGCCGATCATGCACAGGACCGTCGAACAGCAGCAAGCCCTGACATTGATCCGTGCCCGCAACCTCATCGTTCGGCTGCGGGCTTCGGCGGTGAACGCCGTACGAGGGCTGACGAAGTCTTGCGGCCATCGCATGCCAGCCTCCACAACAGACACCTTCGCCAAGCGAAGTCTGGCGGTCATGCCTCCCGGACTTGCTCAAGCACTTGGCCCTGTGATCGAGCAGATCGCTCAGATGACGCTTAAGATCAAGGCGTACGACCGCCAGATCCAGCAGCTCGGCCTGACAGAATATCCGGAGACACAGGCTCTACTGAAGGTTCATGGTGTTGGCCCGATTACGGCCACGACCTTCGTCCTGACTCTGGGCAGCAAAGAACGCTTCAAGCAGAGTCGAGATGTGGGCTGCTACCTCGGCCTGCGACCGCGACGCAGCCAGTCCGGGGATCGAGACCCGCAGCTCGGCATCACCAAGGCCGGCAACACGTACCTGCGAAGTCTGCTGATCGAGTGTGCCAACCACATCCTCCGACCGCACGGACGAGACTCGGCTCTGCGACAGTGGGGCTTGCATCTGGCTTCCCGAGGAGGCAAGCAGGCAAGGAACAAGGCTGTCGTCGCTGTAGCTCGAAAGCTGGCGATCCTGCTCCATCATCTCTGGGTCACGCAGAAACCATACGTGCCCTTTTACGAACAAGCTGCCTAAGAGAGCTCCCCATGTTTACCCGTTGCGCTAACACCGTGTTCCGATGACTGCGAGTCGCATTTGGCGTTGAAAGCCGAACGAGAAATGGCAGCATCGACTCTTCTCTGAACCCCAAACGGCACCGAGCTCGCTCCATATCAGCTCATCAGAGTGCGCATAGAAACACGGTGAAGAGCAACATGCGGCGCAACGAAACCAGTATCAACGAAACAAAGACCCTGATAAGGAACGACGCCCCAAACCTTGACATCAGTGACCTGCTCATAGAAATGCGACTTTCCGGTCCTGGATTGCTCCCCATTCTAAAAGTGAGCAATTTCAGGCTCACTTGGTTGAGGCTTAGCTTAATCCTAGAGAGCGCGGTGAACTTTGAAAGATGTGAACGCCGCCATCTCACTCCGAAAAGTGGCCATGGGTGAAGCCGTGAGACTCACCTTTGAAGTGGAAAGCATGGTGCGTGGTCCGCAGTGCCTGCTGATCGACTATGCCGTACATTACGTGAAGGCCAACGGCAGCGCGCGGCCAAAGGTGTTCAAGCTGCGCACGCTCACCATACAGCCGGGCGAGAACGCCGAGCTCAGCGTAACCGTGTCTCTCGCCTCCATGACAACGCGCCGTCACTATCCGGGCCACCACCGCATCGATGTCATCATAAATGGCAAGGCCCATTTGCTTGGAGAGTTCGAGGTGACCGCGTAGATGGAATACCTCGCAACGCAAGGAGTTCTGAGAAACGCATTTAGCGGCAACATGCCGCATTTAGCTATCTGGATGTGGATCGTGCCTAATCTTTATTTGCGTTGCGCTGGAAAAGCCAGGTGGCGGCGGCGAGCGCGGCAATGGTGAAGCAGGCGAGCCAGAGCACGTGTTGCCACACAGGCCACGTAATGGGGTAGCCGATGCTGTGGACGGCGAGTTGGCCGAGGTGCCAGGTGGGCCACAGGAAGGCCGTGCGGCTGAGCCATTTGGGCAGACCTTCCAGCGGGATCCATAGGCCGGAGAGGAAGCTCATGGGCAGGTAGATGAGGTTGACGATACCGGTTGCGGCGGTGGCCGGGACAAGCATCGCGAGCAACAGGCCCATGGCACTGAACGGCAGTACGCCGCCGAGGACCGTAAGCGCGAGGTGTAGCCATTGCGTGTGCGTCATGTGCACGTGGCCCAGGGTCACGCCGATGGTGCTCAGGATGGCGAAGATGATCATGGCGAAGGCGGCGGCGCTCAGTACCTTCGACAGCAGATAGGCGGCGGCCGGCATGGGGCTTGCCTGCTTGACCTCGAGCCAGCCTAGCGCGCGCTCATTGGCCAGCGTTACGCAGATGCCGAACAGTGCGACACCGGCCAGGCCGAAAATGCAGTAGGTGCCGAGCAGATAGGTTGCGCGCCACTCGCCCGCGGTGCCGTTGCTGTTGCCGACGATGACGCCGAACAACAAATAAAACATGACGGGGAAGCCGATGGTGGCCAGCGAAAAGGCACGCGCGCGCAGTAGGCGCAGAAACTCATATTTTGTCTCGTTGAGGTAGAGCGGGAGTTGCGGTGCGCGGGCGGCGGTCGTCATGGTGGGCTCCGGGAAACTAGAGGAAGTTAGGAGTTAGTAGAAGATAGAAGTTAGAGATGCCGTTCAGTGTTGAAATGGTATGCGGAAAGATTGGGAGCGAGTTTAGTTGCACAATGCAGGGAAGACTGATGGAGCATCTGCCAGGTAGAAAGAGAGCCAAAGTCCATCATGATCGATAACCCACACTCTTCCTCCTGCTCTCAACATTCCGCTTCACCATGTCTCCCAACTCATAACCTTCTCTCTTTAACGGGCCACTTCCTGCGTCAGGGCAAGGAAGGCGTCTTCCAGATTGGGGCTGGCCACTTCGAGCGAGTGCAGGGTTGAGTCGGCGTTCAATAAGTGGCGCAGGACCGATTCGGCGTTGCGGACGGTGAGCGTGGTGGATGCGCCGATGGTCTCGACGCCGAGGACTTCCGGCAGTTGCTGTAACTGCTCTGTGGGGATCGCGGTGACGCAGCGGATTTTGCGGCCGGTGACGCGCGACTTGATTTCGGTCGGTGTGCCTTCGGCGATGACGGAGCCATGCGCCATGACGACGATGCGATCGGCGAGCGTGTCGGCTTCTTCCAGATAGTGCGTTGTCAGCAGAACGGTCTTGCCCTGGGCGGAAAGGCCGCGCACCTGGGCCCATAGCGCGTGGCGGGTCTCGATGTCCATGCCCAGCGTCGGTTCGTCCAGAAAGATGAGGTCGGGGTTGCCGCAAAGCGCCAGGGCAAACAGGAGCCGCTGTTTCTGGCCGCCGGAAAGCTGGCGAAACTCCTTGTGCTGCATGTCGCGCAGGCCGGTGGAGTCGATGAGCGGGTCGAGCGGCAGCGGATTGGGGTAGTAGCTGCGGAACAGGTTCAGGAACTCGCGGCAGCGCAGCGTTTCCGGCAGTTTGGCTACCTGCAGCATGGTGCCGATGCGTTCGCGGGTGCGGGTGTCGCGCGGGTTCTGGCCGAAGATGCGGGCGACGCCTTCCGTGGGCGAAAGCAGGCCGAGCAACAACTTGATGGCGGTGGTTTTGCCGGCACCGTTGGGGCCAAGCAGCGCGACGACTTGGCCGGGCTGCAGCGTGAGCGAAAAATCGCGCAGTGCGGCCGACGATTTGCCGTCGTAGCGGTGGGTTACGTGCTGCAGTGTGGCGGGCGCGGCGCCGTCCACCGGCGAGAGGGCGGTGCTGGTTGCGGTCATGGTGGGCATCGTTGAGCGCTCGCTTTCTTGCTCCAATGTCAGAGTAAGCGCCGTTGCCACGGGTCGCATCCGCCATGTGTCATCGGCGTGGGATGACAGATGTCACACGCTTGCAAATCCCATTTGGCAGCGATTTTCCACGGTCTGCATCTATACCCCAGTGAGCAAGACAAAACAGATTCAAGCGCCGGAGTTATTGGACGACCAGGTGCAGGCATTGGACAGCGCAATGCTGGTCGCGCAGACCGCTGCGGAGAAGGGCCCGGTGCACAAGCTGCGCACCACCACACGCCGCATGGAAGCGCAACTGGTGCTGCTGAAACAGCTACCCGGCTTGCCGGAGCACGCGAACGAAGCCGCCGAGGTTGACCGGCTGCTGCGCCGTGTGCGCCGTGCCGCCGCCGCCGTACGCGACCTGGACGTGCAGACTGAAATGATCGAAGCCGATCTGCCCGACCGCGTCGCGGTAAGCGTCGGTTCGCGCGGCAATGCCATGCGCAAAGAAGCGGCAAAGCTGATCAAGAAGCTGAATAAAAAACGTGTGGGGGAAACGGCTGACCTGGTCGGCACGCTGCGTGCGGAAAGCGAGCCGCTGGCCCATGCGCTGCGTGCGCTGCAGATGAAGATGAACCCACTGGCCGAGACGGCACCATCCAAGCTGCACCGGCCGGTCAAAGGCTTTACCGCGCAGGAGCTGAGCGGTCGCATTCAGGGCGCGTTTGCGGTGCGCAGTGCGCGTGCGCTGCATGTTCCGCAGCGCAAGGGCGAAAGCCTGCCCGACAACAGCCACGCGCTGCAGCGGCTGCAGCGGCTGAACGAGGACACGCTGCACGAGTTGCGCAAGGCGGCCAAGCAGTGCCGTTACATGGCAGAAAGCCTGCCGGATGGATCTCCCCAGGCGAAGAAGCTGGCACAACGGTTTGAGTATCTGCAGGAGGCGGGCGGGCGGTGGCACGACTGGTTGATGCTGGAAGCGTTGGCGGCGCGGGTGCATGGCAAAAAAGCCGCGCTGACGGAGCGATACCGCAATCATCGCGATGCGGCGCTGGCGGAATATCACCTGCAACTGGCACTGGAATTCACGACCGGCCAGCATCGGCCGCAGCGGTAGGTTCCGAGTCAGTGCCGAGCCCACGGGTTGTACTCGCCGACACTCCATACGAAGCCTTCGGGATCGCGCAGGACGAAGGAACCGCCGCCGTAGTCCATGGCCTTGAGTGGCTGCAGAATTTCGGCATTCGCCGCTTGCGCCCTGGCATAAGCGGGTGCGCAGTCGGGCACGATGAGATAAAACGCAGAGGTTACGCCACCTGCCTGTGAGGGCTGGCGATACCAGGGCGACGGATCGGCGTTCGGATCGGCATGCACCTCGCCAAGCATGACCATGCCGGTGCCGATGGCCGTTGTGAAGGCAAGTTCCGCATGGACGACACGGTTGCCTGCGGGGTCGCGATAAACCGCGTGCGTGGTGAAACCGAGCGCCTGCTCAAGCCAGGTCATGGCGGCGTCTGCGTCGCGGTAACGCATCGCGGCAATCAGGGTGGACTGGAATACAAGCGCTTCGGGCATGGCAGCAATTCTTGCATGGGGGTGGCGCTTTTCAACACAGAAAATCGCGGTGCGATAGGCTGAAGCGGATGCGTAACGAAACAGGCAAATCGACGAGGCGCGTAATGGTGGGCAAATGGCTGGTTGGCGCGGCGGTGTTGGCGCCGGCGCTGGTGGTCGTCGGGGTCTACCTCCTCTTGCAGGGGCGGCTGTATGGCTACCACTTCAAGGGGCCGCTTTGGCCGTGGTTTACGGCAGACGCGGTGCTGCTGGGGATCGGCATGCTGTTACTGCGGGGGCAGGAACTATGACGAAGAAGGCTACCGGTCTTTCGCACTACGATGCCGCGGGTGAGGCGCGCATGGTCGACGTGGGCGCGAAAGTTTCCACGCGGCGAGAGGCCATGGCCGAGGCGTTCGTCGAGCTGAACGCCGCGGTGCTGGCCGCGTTGCCGCAGAATCCCAAGGGCAATCCGCTGGAGGTTGCGCGCATTGCGGGCATCATGGCAGCGAAGCGCACGGCGGATTTGATTCCCATGTGCCATCCGTTGGCGCTGTCGTTTGTGGATGTTGAGGTGACGGTGGTGCATCCCGCGGAACTGCTGCGCACCGGGGGTGGTGTGCGCATTCGCGCGACGGCGGCAACGGTCGCCGGCACCGGCGTGGAGATGGAGGCGATGACGGCCGCGTCCGTCGCCGCGCTGACCGTATACGACATGACCAAGGCGTTGGATAAGGGCATCCAGATTCGCGAGGTGCGGCTGCTGCGCAAGAGCGGCGGCAAAAGCGGAGACTACCGGCGCGATGGCTGATCTGGCGGTGACGTTGCAGGCATTGGAAGAGCGACTGCTGCAACCGGAAGTGCGCGGGAATCGCGCGCTGCTTGAGGAGTTGTTGACGCCGGAGTTCAGTGAGTTCGGCAGTTCCGGCCGGGTGTTCGGCCGCGAGGCGATCGTTGCGTTGTTGGCTGCGGAGCAGGGAAGCAACGACATGCGTCTCGAAGAGCTCGCCTGTGATCTGCTTGCGCCGGGCGTTGCGCTGGTGACCTATCGCATCGTGCGCGGCGCGGGTCCTGGATCGTTGCGCAGTTCCGTGTGGGTGCAGCGCGACGGCCGATGGCAGATGCGGTTTCACCAGGGAACGCGCGCGCTGGATGCCGTTTAACGCTCCGAAGTCTTGCGTCTGAGCAGGGTAGCAGGGAGCTCCGCGGCGCGTACCCGGTCCATGTTCGTCACGCCGCGCTGCAGGGTTTCGGTACATTGCTGCACGGTATCGACGCCGATGCCGGCCCATATTTCGGCTTCGAAGTGTGCGGCAAGCGCCTTGCCGTGAGCCAGCATTGCCTTACCCTGCGCGGTCAGCGCCGCGGTCAGAATGCGGCTGTTCCCCGCGGACTGGCTGCGGGTGATCCACTGTTCGCGGACGGCACGCTGCAGCATGGTTTGCAGCGTCTGCGGCGTCACCATGCAGGCTCGTGCGAGTGCGGCAGCGCTCTGCCCTTCACACTCCTCCACGGCGCGCAGTAGCCGTAGCTGCGGCAACGTGAGTTTCTCGCGCCGCAGCGCCTCCGCCAGCCAGCCTTTGTAGCCAATCACGAAGCCGCGAATTGCCTCGGAGAGCTGGCGGGTTTGCTGCTGCTTGCGGGTTGCGGCGGTGGCAGATGGCATGATTCTTCTTTCGATGCTAGCAGCATCAGGGCACTGATACACTGCATCAGCACACTGATATGTCTACCGCAACGCAGCTCGCATGGAAGCCGAAGCACAACGCCTGGTTGATTGCGTTGACGGTGACGCTGGCGACGTTTATGGAGGTGTTGGACACCTCGATCGCAAACGTAGCGCTGCCGCATATCGCCGGTTCGGTAGGTGCGTCGCAGGAAGAAGCGACGTGGGTCCTGACGAGTTATCTCGTCGCGTCTGCGATTATTTTGCCCATCTCCGGATGGCTGTCGAACCGGTTCGGGCGCAAGCGCTTTTATATGACGTGCGTGGCCATGTTCACGCTTTCGTCCATGCTGTGCGGCTTTGCGCCGTCGCTGCCGTTTCTCATCTTCGCGCGCATTCTGCAGGGGCTGGGCGGCGGTGGCCTGGCACCGAGCGAGCAGGCCATCCTGGTCGATACTTTTCCTACGGAAAAACGTGGACAGGCGTTTGCGCTCTACGGCATGGCGGTGGTCGTCGCGCCGGCCATCGGCCCAACGCTGGGCGGCTGGATTACCGATAACTATAACTGGCACTGGATCTTTTTTATCAACCTGCCCATCGGCCTGCTGTCGTTATATCTGTCGAACAAGATGGTGGAAGACCCGCCGGAGCTGACGGCACGTCGTGCGCGGCGCGACCCGGTGGATTTTATCGGCCTGTTTTCCGTCGGCATCGGTGTCGGCCTGCTGGAGTTCACGCTGGACAAGGGACAGGAGAAGGACTGGTTCGGCTCGCGCGAGATTCAAACGACGTTCGTCTTGGCGATCTGCGTGCTGGTGTTCTTCGTCCTGTGGGAGTGGAATCACCGCGACCCGATTGTGGATTTAAAGCTGCTGAAAAACCGTAACTTCGGCACGGCGGTGTTTCTGCAACTTATTCTCGGCATGGTGCTGTTCGGGTCGACGGTGCTGATTCCGCAGTACCTGCAGGGGCTGTTGAATTACACGGCAGAAAACGCTGGCAAGGTACTGTCGCCGGCCGGTTTTGTGATGATGATCGGCATGGCCGTCGCGGGCCGCACACTGGGTAAGGGCGATCCGCGCATGACCGTCATGCTGGGCTATCTTGCCGTGGCGGCCGGGCTGTATAACCTGACGCGGCTCGATTTGTACAGCAGTTTCGGCACGGTGACGCTGTGGCGTGCGCTGCAGGTCATCGGTCTGCCGTTCATCTTTATCCCAATCAGCACGTTGAACTATGTGGGTGTGCCGCGCGAAAAGAGCAATCAGATTTCATCGCTTTCGAACTTTGCGCGCAACATCGGCGGCTCTGCCGGAACGGCGCTGCTGACCACATTTCTAGCACGCTCGGCGCAGGTGCATTCCGTCACGCTGGCGGCCAACATTATCAGCGGCAGTTATGCGATAACGCAGTTTACCCAACAGTTTGCGCAGGCCACGCACAGGAGCATTGCCCAGGCGCAACCGCTGGCGCTGGCGCAGGTGTACGGCCAGCTCAACCTGCAGGCAAGCATGCTGGCGTATAAGAACGCCTTTGCGATTCTGGGCGGCATGCTGCTGGTATTGTCGCCACTGGTGTGGATCATGCGCCTGCCGCCGAAGACCGCGAAGGTCGATCCGGAACAGATGGCCGCGCACTAAACGTCGCGAGCGGAAGGTATAGGCTGGATGGCGATGCGACTAATTCAGGCTCGTTTGCTTCTGGCTGTCCTCCGTCCTTTCATGCTGTGTGCGGCAGTGTCCTGTTGCGTTGCGCAGAGCGGGCTGCCACCCGGTCAGATGAGGGAAGAAGAACTCTTTCGCCAGCACCAGGCGGAGTTGCTGCGCGGCCCGGACAGCGCGCTCGGCATGGTGGCGTTGAGCCGTATCGGGCCAGCGGATGTGACGGTTGGGTCCGCCGCGAACGACGGCATTCGCATGGAGCATTTGCCGCCGCATCTGCTGACGTTGCACGTGGAAGGCGATACGCT
This sequence comes from uncultured Granulicella sp., assembly GCA_964658865.1. Lineage (GTDB taxonomy): Bacteria > Acidobacteriota > Terriglobia > Terriglobales > Acidobacteriaceae > Terriglobus. The sequence continues at coordinate 3,071 of CBAAAH010000042.1, read as the reverse complement.
GACGCTCCGGCCCATAACGGCCTTTCCCTCTGAATTTCTGGCGGACGGGCACCCTGTGCAGGCGGGTTCGGTGCACTTCGATGCGGACGGAACCTCGCCCAGGTACGCTTTCGGCGCAGCGAATTTCGTTCTGCGACACAAATTCGGATTCTTTCTGGTGGGCCGCGATACAGCCGCACCGGCGCTGTTGGGCTTTCATGGGTTGCGCTGGTACACGCCCCAGGCGAGGTATCGTGTGACGGCACGGTGGTTGCCGTATGCCGCGCCGCGCCCGCTGCGCATTGTGAACATTCTGGGCCAGGCAGAGGACGAGCAAAGCGCCGGCGTGGCGGAGTTTACGCTGGACGGCAAAACCTATCGGCTGGAGCCGGTACTGCGGCAGGGACGGACCAAGCCGCTGTTCTTCATCTTTCGCGATGCGACCAGCCGCACCACCACATACCAGGGTGGCCGGTTTCTGGATGCGGCGATGCCTGACCACGGCCTGAGCCAGCCGGGTACCGTCGTACTGGACTTCAACCAGGCAAGAAACCCGTTGTGCGCGTTTTCCGAGCACACGTCGTGTCCGCTGCCGCCTGCGCAGAACCGCCTGCCGGTGGCTATTGCGGCAGGCGAGCAGCGCTACCATCCCTGATGCTGCTATAGATTGAACAGTTCGCGCAGGCGCTTGATCTGGGCGCGCGCGACGGGAATTTCCGTGTGCTTTCGGTCGTCCATGCGCAGCAGATAGCTGCTTTTGAACCATGGCACGACCTCGCGAATGTGCTGAATGTTGACCAGGTACGAGCGGTGCGCGCGCCAGAAGGCGTTGGGGTCCACCTGGTCGGCTAGTTCTTCAATGGTGCGGCAGTTGGCCAGGCCTTCCATCGTCTGCGTCACGACGGAGATGTCGCCTTCCTCAATGCTGGCAAAGCTGATGTCGTGCTGGTCGACCAGCAGCAGGCGCTGGCCGCTGCGCACGACGACCTTGCCGCTGCGTACTCTGGAAATGGGGCCATCCACGGGTTGCGGCGCTCCAGACGGTGTAAACGCCGCAGTTTTTTGCGTCCCGGCTTCGGCCTGCAGTTGCAGCAGCTTCAGTAGACTTTCCAGGCGTTCTTCGCTGCTGGCCTGGGGAACGGTTTCGAACGCCGGGGCATTGGCCGCAGCCCGTCGCACGCGCACCTTCTCAATCGCCTGGTGAACGCGTTTTTCGTCGAACGGCTTGAGCAGGTAATCGATCGCGTTCACGTCGAAGGCACGCACGGCGTATTGGTCGAAAGCCGTGGCGAAGACCACCTCCGGCATGTCGACTTCACCGTGAGCTTTGTTGCCGAGCAGCTTTTTCAGCACCGCAAACCCGTCGAGTCCCGGCATCTGGACGTCGAGAAAGACGATGTCGGGGGCGGCGTTGCGAATGACTTCGACGGCCTCGATGCCGTTTGACGCCTCCGCGATCACGGTAACATCGTGGGCGCGGCCCAGCAGGTAGTGCAGCTCGCGGCGGGCGAGCGGTTCGTCGTCGACGATGACGGCCGTCAGGGGCATGCCACTTCAGTATAGGAGCTATGCCGGCCGGCGTCGTTGCGCCCGCCGATTCGGAGCGTGGAGGTGCACCAAACCTGAGCAAGCCGAGAATTGTCATAGGCCATTCCACATCCTTCCGAACTTTGCAGCCGATGGGGACGGATAGCCACTCCTAAAAAATTAGTAGACACGGGCGTTCTGCCCGCGGTATTGTCCTAATTGTTTAGGAGATGCATGTTGGCGAAACAGGAAAAAGACGGCTTTACCCGACTGGAGCTGCGGTTGATGCAGGTGATCTGGCTGCAGGGTGCCAGTACCGTGGCCGCGGTGCAGCAGGCACTGACGCCGTCTTTGGCGTACACCACGGTGCAGACGATGCTGAACATTCTGGAGCGCAAGGGCAAGCTGACGCGCGCATTATCCGGGCGCGCGTACGTGTACAGCGCGACCGTGACGGAAAGCCATGCACTCGGACGTGAGGTGCGCGATCTGATCGATCGTATGTTTGGCGGATCGAGCGAGGCACTGGTGATGAGCCTGGTTCAGGATCGCCAACTCGATGCAAAAAAATTGGCGAAGCTGGCGGAAAAGCTGGAAAAGAAGGAGGGCAAGCGATGAGCACTGCCGTGCTGGCTTATGCGATCAATTCGCTCTGGCAGGTACCGCTGGTGGGCGTTGTCGGCTGGGCGGTGGCGCGTATGCTGCACGCGTTCGGCCCAGGGGTGAAGCATCGTGTGTGGGTTGCCACGCTGCTGCTGCAGGCCGTGTTTCCGGCATGTGCCGCACCTGCTGGGTTGGCATGGCTGATGCAGGCCAATGTGATGGCAGGCAGCGTCGTGAACAGGTTTCCGCCCATCTACCCGCCCGACGCAAAACAGGCAAAGGTGCAGGGAGCGGTGGTGATGAAGGCGATCATTGGCAAGCAGGGTGAGGTGCAGAGCCTGAGCGTGCTGTCTGGGCCTGAGCCGCTACGGCAGTCTGCCACAGACGCGGTGAAACGGTGGACGTATAAGCCGTACCTGCTGAACGGTCAGCCGACGGAGGTGTCGACCACGATCACGGTAACGTATTCGCTCGGGAAATAGTGTGGGCACGCCGATCCATCGCGCGCTGCGGTGGCGTGATGGATCGGCGCGTAAGTAGTCTTGCTGCCTGCTTTAGGGCAGCAGATTTTTGCTCGTGGCGGCGGTCAACTGGTGGATCGCCATCCAGGTTTGCGCGTACGCGTTCAACGCGTCGCTGGTGGTGCTGCGGGCTTCACGCAGGGCGTCCAGGTAGTCGATCAGCGCGGCACCGCCGTGATCGAAGCTGAAGCGCGCGATGGAGAGCACCTCCGCGGATTCGTCGAGGTAGTGCGTGCCGTAGCGATCGCTCAGGGCTTTCGCATGGGTATAGGCGATGTAGGCCTGGTTCACGTCGCTGGCCACCTGGTTGCGTGTGGCCTGTGCGGTCAGGCGGGCGACCTGTGCCTGCAGGCGTGCGGTTTCCTTATTGCCCTGGTTGCGGTCGAACAGGCGCAGCGGCACGTTCACGCTGAAGCCGACGGAGTTGTCGTGGCCGGTCTT